>NZ_JABXEO010000007.1:0-153921 GCF_013372585.1 Myxococcus sp. AM010 | reverse complement strand
CCCGCGGGGCTCTCCGCGCCGGCCGCCCCGCCTCCGCCAGCCGTCCTCGCCATTCCGCCACCCGCGCCGCCGCGGGACCTGAGCGCGCGCATCCTGCCCAACGCACACGCCGCGCCTGCCCCCAGCGCGAGCCCCAAGAACTTCGCGGGTGCCCATGTGCTCCCGCACGGCGGCCGGCTGCTGTCCGCCCCGGACGCGGCGGCGGGGCGCGGCTCTCGGGTCACCCTGTCCATGCCCCTGGCGCCCTCGCCGGCCAGGCCGCCCCTGGCGAGCCCCGGAGGTGGAAAGTCGGGCCGCCCACCCGCGCGCAAGGACGTCGAGGACACCGAGCCCCGGGATTCGGCCCAGGTCCGCGTGGGCCGCTACCACATCCTGGACACCCTGGGCGCGGGAGGCATGGGCGCCGTCTACAGCGCGTATGACCCGGAGCTGCACCGGCGCGTGGCCATCAAGCTGCTGCATCCGGATGCCAACCCGGCGGCGCGCTCGGACGGCTCGTCCCGGCTGCTCCGCGAAGCCCAGGCGATGGCGCGACTGTCCCACCCGAACGTTGTCTCCGTCTACGACGCGGGCACATTCGCGGGGCGCGTCTTCATCGCCATGGAGCGGGTGGACGGCCTGTCCCTGCGCCACTGGCTCCGCGCCGAGCACCGCACCTGGCGCGAGGTGCTCGACATCTTCCGCCAGGCGGGCCGAGGGCTCGCCGCCGCACATGCCGCCGGACTGGTCCACCGGGACTTCAAGCCCGCCAACGTGCTGGTCAGCAAGGACGGCCGGGCGCAGGTGACGGACTTCGGGCTGGCCCGCACCACCGCGGACCTCGAAGCGGCCGAGGCGGGCCGCGGCACCACGCCCGCGCTGCCGCGCCTGGCCCCGGAAGACCTGCTCCAGACGGCGCTCACCGAAGCCGGGCTCGTCATGGGCACGCCCGCGTACATGCCGCCCGAGCAGCACGAGGATGGGCGCATCGACGCGCGCGGCGACCAGTTCAGCTTCTGCGCGTCCCTCTACGAAGCCCTCTACGGACAGCTCCCCTTCAACGGCAAGCGCCCGGATGAGTACCTGGAGGAAGCCAGCGCGGGCCGCGTGCGCCCGCCGCCTCGGGGAAGCCGCGTCCCCGCGTGGGTGCTGCGCGCCGTCTCGCGGGGCCTGTCCCCGGCTCCCGAAGCGCGCTTCCCGTCCATGGGCGTGCTGCTGGATGCACTGGGCGCGGACCCGCTGGCGGCCTGGCGCCGCCGGGGCGCGGTGGCCGCCGCGTCCCTGCTGCTCAACAGCGTGGTCGCCGTCACCTGGCTGCTGGTGGGCTCACAGCGGGACGGCCCGTGTCCGGATGCCGAGGCCCGGCTCACCGGCGTCTGGGACACGGCGCGCCGGGCGGAAATCCAGCAGGCCTTCGCCGCCACGGGCAAGGTCCACGCCTCCGCCGCATTCGAGCGCGTGGCGACGACCCTGGATGGCTTCGCGCACGACTGGACGCGCATGCACCGCGAGGCCTGCGAGGCCACCCGGGTGCAGGGCCACCAGTCGGACCACGCGCTCGCGCTGCGCATGGCGTGCCTGGACCGGCGCCACTCAGCCCTGGTGGCCTTGACGGGCGTGCTCGCGCAGACGGATGCGGTAGCGCTGAACGCCGCACCGGACGCGGCCCAGCGCCTGCCTCCCATCGCCGCCTGCGCGGACGTGGACGCGCTCCGGCGGGGCCTGTCGGAGCCCGAGGGGCAGCGGCAGCAGGTGGAGGCCCTGCGCGCCCGGGTGGACCGGGCCACGGCCCTGGTGGACGCCGGCCGCTACCCCCAGGCGCAGGAAGAAGCGAAGGCGGTGCTGACCGAGGCGCGGCAGCTCGGCTACGGCCCGGTGCTCGCGGAGGCGCTGGAGCTGGAGGGCCGGCTCGGGCTGGTCGCGGGGGACGACGCGCGCGCCGCGGCGGCCCTGCGCGAAGCCCTCTTCACCGCGCAGGCGCACCGCCATGACCACCTGGCGGCGCGCGCGTCGGCGCGGCTGGTGACCGCCGTGTCCGCGGACTCCACCCTGGAGTCCTGGACGGTGGAGCAGGCGCGCTCGTCCATCCAGCGCGCGGGCGGTGCCTCTGACTTGGAGGCCTTGCTCCAGACGAGCCTGGGCCGCAACGCCTTCCTCCGAGGCCAGTACGCCCAGGCAGCGGAGTCCTTTGGCCGCTCCGCGACGCTGCGCGAGCAGGAGCTGGGCCCCGAGCACCTGCTCACGTTGGAGTCGCTGCGCAACCAGGCCGCGGCCCTGTCCCGCACGCCCGAAACGGAGCGCGCCATGGGCCTGCTGCGCCGCGTGCTGGAGACGACGGAGCGCGTGCTCGGTCCGGACCATCCCCAGACGGCCATGGCGGCCAACGCCATGGGCTACCACCTGGTCATCGTCCGCCGCTTCGAGGAAGCCATCCCCTACCTCCAGCGCGCCATCCACCTGGAGGAGCAGTCGCTGGGGCGAGACAGCGCCACGCTGAGCTATCCGCTCAACAACCTCGCCGAGGCCCTGGAGGCGCTTGGCCGCAACGCGGAGGCCCGTCCCCTGCGCGAGCGCGCGCTCGCGGTGGACTTGAAGGCCTACGGCCCCGAGCACCCGGAGACCGCCACCGACCTGGCCCTGCTTGGCGCGCTCGCCCTGCGCGAGGGCAAGCCACGCGACGCAGTGGACTACGCCCGCCGGAGCATCGCGGCCTACGGGGCCTCCCAGAAGGACCACCCGGACACGGCCGCCCCGCTCACCACGCTGGGCCTGGCCCTGCACGCCCTGGGCAAGAGCCACGAGGCCCGCGCCATGCTGGAGCGCGCCCTGGCGCTTCGCACCGCCCATCCCGGCCCGGCCGAGGACCTCGCGAGCACCCGCTTCGCCCTGGCCCAGGCGCTGGTGAAGCAGGACGGGCCCCGCGCCCGGGGGCTGGCCAACCAGGCCCTGCGCTTCTACACGGCCGAGGAGCCCACCTACGCCACGGAGGCCAGCCTCGTCCGCGACTGGCTCCAGGACCTCCGGCGCCGCAAGCGCTGAGCCACCACCAGGGCCCTGCTCCGCCGAAGTCACACCTCCGCGCACACACCTCCAGCGGAGGCGCGACGTCACCATCCACATCTGCTGACGTCACCCCGGGCCACCAGACAGGCGGGCGCGGCTCAGGCGCTGTTCTCGGGGGCCTCCGTCACTTTCCGCCGTTAGACTGCACCCAATGCTTCACGTCATTCCCCTGGGCGGTCTGGGCGAAATCGGCCTCAACTCCATGGTCATCGCCTGCCGTGGGGAGATGCTGCTCATCGACGCCGGGCTGATGTTCCCCTCTTCGGGGATGCCCGGCGTGGACATCATCATTCCGGACTTCAGCCACCTGAAGCAGAACGCCGCGCAGCTCAAGGGCGTGCTGCTCACCCACGGCCATGAAGACCACCTGGGCGCCCTGCCCTACCTGCTCAATGAGGTGCCCGTCCCCGTCTACGGCACGCGCTTCACGCTGGCCATGGCGCGCCACCGGCTGGAGGAGCTGGGCATCGAGGCGGACCTGCGCGAAATCGAGCCGCGCGAGCCCTTCCCCGTGGGCACGGCCTTCCGCGTGGAGGCCAGCCGCGTCACGCACACCGTGCCGGACGCGGTGGGCTACATCCTGCGCACGCCAGAAGGCACCCTCGTCCACACCGGCGACTTCAAGCTGGACCCGGACCCCATCGACGGGCTGCGCACGGACCTGGAGCGCTGGGGCGAGGCCGGCGAGGAAGGCGTGTTGTGCCTCCTCTCCGACTCCACCAACTCCGAGGTGAAGGAGGAGACGGGCAGCGAGCGCGTGGTGGAGCAGACCTTCGAGCGCCTCTTCCAGGGCGCCACCGGCCGCATCATCGTCGCGCTGTTCTCCTCCAACCTGCACCGCGTCCGGCACCTGCTGGCGCTGGCGGAGCGGCTGGGGCGCAAGGTGGCCCTGCAGGGCCGCAGCATGATTCGCAACGTGGAGATGGCGCGACAGCTGGGCTACCTGGACGTGCCCGACTCGCTCTTCGTCCATCTGGACACGGTGCCGGCGCTGCCCGCGCAGCGGGTGCTGGTGTTGACCACCGGCGCCCAGGGCGAGCCGCGGGCCGGGCTGTCCCAGCTCGCGTCGGGGGAGGGCCCCCTGCGGCTGAGCCCAGGCGACCTGGTGGTGCTCAGCTCGCGGGCCATCCCCGGCAACGAGCGCTCCGTGGGCGCGCTCATCGACGCGCTCCAGTGGCGCGGGGCGAAGGTGGCCTACGCCCAGGTGGAGCCGGGCATCCACGTCTCCGGCCACGCCAGCCAACCCCAGCAGCGGCGCGTGCTGGACCTGGTGCGCCCGGCCCACTTCATCCCCGTCCACGGCGAGGGCCGCCACCTGCACAAGCACCTGCTCACCGCGCGCGAGGCCGGCCTGGAGCCCGCACAGTGCCTGCTGGCGCAGGACGGTGACGTCGTCACCTTCGAGGAGGGCCGGGGGCGCTTCACCGGCAGCGTCCCAGCCGGCCGCATCCTCAAGGACCGGTTCGGCCCCGGCCGGGTGAACCCCGACACGCTCCAGGAGCGCATCCGGCTGTCGGAGACGGGCCTGGTGGCCGCGGTGGTGGTCATCCAGCGCGACTCCCTGAAGCTGGTGGCGGGGCCCCAGCTGTCCGGACAGGGGCTGTCCGTGGACGAACAGGTACAGCTCCCCCGGGTGGCCCAGGAAGCGCGGGCGCTCTTCGAGGAGCTGTCCCCCGCCCTCAGGGGGGATGACGCCCTGGTGAGAGAGGAACTCACCCGAGCCGTACGCCGGGCCTTCAAGACGTACACGTCCAAGCGCGCCCTGGTGGTGCCCTTGGTCGTCCGGGTGTAGGTATGGTAAGGGCCGCTGCCCATGCCATCCTTCGACGTCGTCTCGAAAATCGACCTCGCTGAGCTCGACAACGCGGTCAACCAGACCAAGAAGGAGATCAGCACGCGGTACGACTTCCAGGGCGCCCATGCCGACGTGGTGCTGGCTCCGGACCATACCGCCATCACCGTGAAGGCCAACAGCGAAGACCGCGTCCAGGCCGCCAAGGAAGTCCTCCTGGTGAAGCTGGCCAAGCGGAACATCAGCCTGTTCGCGCTGGAGTACGGCGACATCGAGAAGACGGGCCTTCACAACGTGAAGCAGGCCATCAAGCTCCAGCAGGGCATCCCGGTGGAGAAGTCCAAGGAGCTGGTGAAGCTGCTGAAGGAGTCCAAGATGAAGGTCCAGGGCTCCATCCAGGCCGACCAGCTCCGCGTCACGGGCAAGAACCGGGACGACCTCCAGGCGGCCATGGCCCTGTTCCGCAAGGAGCAGGACCGGCTGAAACTGGACATGCAGTTCACCAACTTCCGCGATTGAAGAGGCCCATGCGCGCGACCGCCCTGTCCTTCTGCCTTCTGCTCTGCGCCCCGGGCGTGGCGTCCGCCCAGGCGGACCGTCCTTCCAAGCCGGTTCCCTCCCTCACCAGGCCCCCGCGCATCCAGGGTGGGCTCAAGGCCTTCGCGTCGCCGCTGGTGCTCAAGCCCGTCGCCGTGGAGGGCGCCACCGCCTCCTTCACCGCCAAGGTGGGCGCGCGCAAGGACACGCTGTACGTCGGCGTGGAGGCCACCGACGACCAGCTCCAGGCTGGCGATCTGCTCACGCTGTCGCTCTACTTCCCGGGCACCGGCCCCACCGCCACCGGCCACACATGGCGCTTCGCCTTCGACGGCAAGCGCGCGTCCGGGGCGGAGAGCGGCACGCCACAGTTCGCGCAGGACCTGGTGACGGCCGCCGTGCAGCGCCAGGGCAACTCGCTGCTGCTGATGGCGTCGGTGCCGGTGCGCGCCTTCCCGCGCCTCCCCGCCGTGGACCCGCTGGTGATGGACCTGTGCCTCACCTACGAGGACCGGGACAGCGCGGACGGCAAGGTCACCTCCATCTCCAACTGCCAGAGCGGCACCATGGTGGGTGACGCGCTGCGCCTGTCGGAGGAGCCTCGCAAGGGCCTCAAGCTGAAGCCGCCGGAGAACGTCGCCTCGCTCGAGCCCCGGGAGGACGGGTGGCTGGGCTGGGACTACATGAGCTACCCGGCCTGGGCTCAGGCGGACGACGCGCTGACCCCTGCCTCGCTGCGCGGCCTGGTGGCACCGGACGCCGTCGCGCCCGCGTCCGTGGACCTGAACGTGCCGGAGACGCTCACCCTGGAGGACGGCGGACGCGTCGTCACGGTGGTGAGCGGGAAGAATCCGTATGCCGTCGCCGGTCAATGTGACGCCGATGACGAGCTGCGGCTGGGCCTCTACCTGGTGACCGGGAAGACAGCGCGGCGGGTGCTCGAGTGGCCGGCCGCTACCTGCGCGCTGGGGCGCGCGTCATCGGTGGAGCTGGATGAAGAGGGCGTGCTGTCCATCCGTTACTCGAACGGCACGTCCATGAACTTCGCCTGGAGTGGGACCCACTTCTCGCGAACCGAACTCGGAAAGCGGTAGACGCAGTGGAAACCACCAAGAGCCTGTACATGATGACGCTCGGCTGCCCGAAGAACCGGGTGGACTCCGAGGTGATGCTGGGCACGCTGCGCCACCGCGGCTACACGCTGGTGCAGGAGGCCTCCGACGCCCAGGTCATCGTCGTCAACACGTGCGCCTTCATCGGTCCCGCCAAGCAGGAGTCGGTGGACTCCATCCTGGAGATGGCCGAGCTGAAGAAGTCCGGGGCCTGCAAGACGCTGGTGGTGACGGGCTGCCTGTCCCAGCGCTACGGCGAGGAGCTGTCGAAGGAGATGCCGGAGGTCGACCACTTCCTGGGCACCAGCGCCTACGCCCAGATTGGGGACCTGCTGGCCGCCGAGGCCTCGCCGCGTCAGGTGATTCCGGACCCGGACTACATCCACGACGCCAACACGCCGCGCATCAACTCGATGCCGAAGTACACGGCGTACCTCAAGATTTCGGAAGGGTGCGACAACGCCTGCGCCTTCTGCATCATCCCCACGCTGCGCGGCGGACAGCGCTCGCGGCCCATCGACGACATCGTCGCCGAGGCGAAGCAGTTGGCGGACAGCGGCGTGCAGGAGCTGAACCTCGTCGCGCAGGACCTGACGGCCTACGGGCATGACCTGCCGGGCCGGCCGAAGCTGCATGACTTGCTCAAGGCGCTGGTGCAGGTGGACGTGAAGTGGATTCGCCTCCACTACGCCTACCCGCGCATCTTCCCCGACGAGCTCATCGAGGTGATGGCCGCGGAGCCGAAGATTGCCCGCTACCTGGACATGCCCGTGCAGCACGTCAGCGACAAGCTGCTCTTGTCCATGAAGCGCGGGCGCAACTCGGAGTTCCTCAAGGGCCTGCTGACGAAGCTGCGTGAGCGCGTGCCCGGCCTGGTGATGCGCACCTCGCTCATCGTCGGCCTGCCGGGTGAGACGGACGAGGACTTCGAGATGCTGAAGGAGTTCGTGAAGACGCAGCGCTTCGAGCGCCTGGGCGTCTTCCAGTACTCCGACGAAGAGGGCACCGCCGCCTACGACTTGCCGGACAAGGTGCCGCAGAAGCTCATCGAGCGCCGCTGGCGCGAGGTCATGGCCATCCAGAAGCGCATCAACCGCGAGCAGAACAAGAAGCTCGTGGGCAAGCGCCTGGAGGTGCTGGTGGAAGGCCCCGCGCCGGAGACGGAGCACCTGCTGGTGGGCCGCCACCAGGGCCAGGCGCCGGACATCGACGGCATGGTCTACATCAACGACGGCCTGGCGTACCCGGGGGAGCTGGTCACCGTGGAGGTGACGGAGGCTCACGACTACGACCTGGTCGCCCGCGTGGTGGAGCGCCCGGACCCGAAGCAGCGCGAGCACACCGCGCGCGACGCGCACCCGGCCCCGCTGCCGGTGTCGGTGATGCAGCGTCCGGCCCCTCGCGCGGAGTAGGCGCGAAGGCCCCGGACGCCGCGGGAGCCCTCAGCGCGAGGGCTCCTCCAGCACCAGGGTGCGTCCCGGGCTGACGGCGCGCAGGCGCTCACGCAGCTTCTCCCGGTCCGCCTTCGCCGACTTCGGCGTCGCCGCCAGCTTCTCGTGGAGCTCGCGCGCCGTGGCGTCGTACCAGTCCTCGCGCACGGGCCCACCCTCGGCCAGGTGCCGCGTCACCCCCGCGAGCAGCCGGCAGCAGTCCTCCCAGCCCGCGTCCTGCTGCGGACCGCCCTGCTCCCGGGTGAAGGCGATGGCGTCGTCCAACGTCCTCCCATCCTGCAGGTAGACGTTGATGAGCGCCCGGGCCGCGCGGTTCCCCGCGTCCCGCATGCTGAGCCACAGGAACCACGCCTTGCCTTCCGGCGCGGGCGACTCCACGGCGTAGATTTCGGTGATGGGCGCGGGCGCGCCATCCGGACCGAGCCCCACGAGCCCCGCCTCTGGAGACACGAGCAGCGCGAACGCGTCCACGGGCAGCTTCAGCGTCTCCGCCAGCACCGTCCCCGGCGTCTCCTTCACCAGGTGGCGGGCCAGGTCCGCCGCCACCTCGTAGCGTTGCCGGCCCCGCTCCTCGTGCACCACCAGGTGCCAGTCACGCAGCACGGCCTGGAGGTTGGCGTGGGCCCACTGCTGGCGGAACTCGAAGGTGTCCACGCCCTTGCGCCGGCAGATGTCGTCCAGCGTGGAGCGGAGCGCGGCCAGCAGCTCCTCGTCCTTCAACATGTCGACGTAGCGCGTGTGGCCCACCCGCTCCGCGACGCGCTCAATGACGGCCAGCAAGCCGAAGCGAATGGCGCCACTCGCGTCCTGCACGGACAACCGGCCCCGCTCCACTTCCTTGGAGAGGGCGTCGTACATCCGCGAGACGCCCTCCTTTTCCAGGTAGCGGCGGGCCAGCTCGATGGAGCGGCGCTGTTCGGTGTACTGACGGTCGAACTCGGTGGGAGACGGGCGCATGTGCGCCAGAGGAGAGCGCAGCAACCCCGCCCCTGTCCAGGCAACGCTAACGGGGGTCTTCCGGCTCCAGCTCCCGCTCCTCAGGCGGGGGCTCACGCGAAGGAGCGCCGCGCGCCGGCATGGCCACGCCCTCGCCCAGCGGCGTGGGCTGGCACTCACACACGGTGCGACGAGAGACCGTCTCCGTGACGAAGGCACAGGCCGTGGGGCACTCGGGCTGACGGCCTTCCTCGAACAGGCCCAGCGTGAAGCCGCGCGCGGAGGAGAGCGCCGCATGGCAGGCAGGCAGCGTCCGCGCCAGGGAGCGCCAGGGCACGCGGTGCTGCGTCGTCAGGCCCCTGCTGGTGGCGGGGAAGCTCAGCCCCACGCCGCAGCCAGTCAGCAGCTTCTGCCCGTCTGGCCCCAGCGGCTCCAGGTGAAGCCGCCCGCCTTCCGGCAGGTCCCGGTACACGGCGCCGCTGAGCGAGACGCTGCCATCCGGCTCACGCCGCACATGCAGGCCATAGCAAGCCTCCTCACGGAAGGTGCCATCGGGCGCGGCGCACGGGCTGGTGGCGGAGCCCTCTGACGGGCGGACTTGGGGACGCCGCAGCACCAGCGCCCCGCCCTTCGCGTCCAGCGTCGCGGTGAAGCGGCCCCAGACATCCGGCCCCAGGCGGCCCAAGCTGCTCGGCGAGTCCCAGCGCCCGGCGGCCTCCACCACCAGCGGGCGGACACCCAGGCCCTCGGCCACCTCCACGGCATCCAGCGCGAAGGTCCGTGGCGGCAGGTTGGCGGCCGTCTCGAGCGGCTGAAGCCCCTGCGCCTCAGCGAGCCTCACGGACACCCGAGAGAAGGGCTCGCGCGAGCCCAGGACAAACGGGCCCGTGAGCTCCGCTCCACCCTGCGTCATCCGAGCGGCCAACAGAGGCCAGTCGCCCAGCGGCTCGCGACTGAGCTCCACCACGTGCACCTCGTGCGAGGCCGCCGTGGCCGCCGCCTCCGCGACGTAGTCCGCGCGCGGGCGAGAGATGGTGAACGTCACCTCCCGCCGCAGCGGGTCCACGGTGAGCGCGTAGAACTCCAGGACGTCCGCGCCCAGCGTCACCGCGCAGGCCTTCTCACCAGACACCCCCGCGGTGCGCACGGGGGACCGCACCGGGCCCACGGAGAAGGCAGGCAACGGCACCACGGGCCAGGAGCGGAAACCTCCCGCTGGCTCGGGCGCGCGGATGGTGCCTTCGGGGGCGGGGAGCGCGCCGTCAAAGCAGCCTCGCGACACGAGCGAGAGTGGCCGCGCCACATCCAGCACCACCGGCACCGGCCGCGTCCCCAGTTGGCCCGCCACGGTGAGCCGCAGCGCGGGCGAGGCCAGCAGCGGCAGCGTCTGCCCATGGAAGCCTTGCGGACGCTCGGCGCTGGCGGCCGGTTCCCGGTGGCACCCGGTCCCGGCCAGCCCCATCCACCCCATCAGCAGGAACGCGCGACGCACGCTCCGCAGGCTACTGCTTCTTCGCCTTCGTGAAGTCATCCACGCGGGTGTCGTCCGGCACGTCCAGCTTGAAGCTGTCCGCGTCGATGCCCACGTTCGTCTTCAGGTTGAGGAAGGAGATGGCGTTCTCGCTGCCGTCCGGGTCCACCACCGTGCTCTTCAGCACCTGGGCCGTGGACGGGTCCACCTCCAGGCGCACCTGGCGGAAGCGCGGCTCGTTCTTCAGCGGATCCAACACCAGCAGCGTGCCCTTGCAGTCCTTGCAGGCGCCCTGGGTGATGTTGAACTCGTCCGCGAGCTTTCCCTGGCCGAAGAGGAACGTCACCGACGCGGAGAGCTGGCTGGTATCCACGTTGGCCACGGTGAGGCTCTGCGCCGCCGGGTCGTACGCGTACACCTTGCTGCCCGCCAGCACGAAGGTGCGCGGCGAAGGCTTCTGGTACTCCCAGCGCATCAAGCCGGGCTTCTTGTACGTGACGGTGCCCTCGGACGTCTGCGTGCGCCGGAAGGTCTTGTACTTGTAGTCCTGGCGGAAGCCCGCGCGGAAGTCACCGGTCTTCTCGTAGAAGGCCTGCATCCTGTCCACCAGGGACTTCACTTCCGGCGTCATGGGCTTCGCGGCCGCGGGAGCGCTGGGCGCGGGCGCCGTGGGCGCGGCCTGGACCGTCGGAGCCGGCTTCGCCGGGGTGGCGGCCGGGGTGGCAGGGGCGGACAGGAGCGTAGCGAGCAGGGCTTCGAGGAACATTGCGGGCCTCCAATCTAAATCTTCCCGACGGGGCCTGGGCCCCGGCATTCACGGGGCCTTCTTGAACAGGCGCTTCCTCTGTTTGATGGCCAGCACGTAGAAGCGCTCGCGCAGAGCCTGGGCGTCCTCGGGAGACAGGTCTCCCGACTGGCCCAGGTGCTCGTCCCGCCAGGCAATCGCCCGGCTGATGCAGGCGGACGCCGCGGCGGAGATGTTCAGGCTCTGGCTGAAGCCCTTCATGGGGACCCAGAACGTGCCGTCCACGCCAGCCAGCACTTCCTCGCTCACACCGCGCCGCTCGTTGCCGAACACCAGCGCCATCTTCCCGTCGAAGCGCAGGGTGTAGAGGCTGGTCGCCCCCTCCTGGATGGCGGAGGCGTACAGCGAGAAGCCGCGGGACTTCAGGTGCTCGCGACACTCGGCGAACGTCTTGTACAGCTTCACGTCCAGCCACTTGTCGCAGCCCTGGGCCACCCGCGAGTTGGGCAAGAAGGGCGCATCCGGGTTGATGATGATGTGGACCTCCTGCACGCCCATGGACTCGCAGGTGCGCAGCACCGCGGCCATGTTGAAGCTGTCCTGCAGCCGGTCCAGGACCACCGTGAAGTTGCGCGTCCGGTGACTGACGACGCGATCAATCTTCTCCTTGCGCACGTCGAGCAGGAACTGCTCCGGCTCGAACTGCTCCCGCTCGTAGCGCTCGTAGCGCGCACCACCACCCGACATGGCCTCAGCTCCTCCCGCGACCCGACTTGCGCACCGGAGCACGCTTCGTGGCCGCGGATGACTTCTTCGCGACGGCCTTGCCCGACGAGCCGCGCTTGCTCGCGGATGACTTCTTCGCGGCGGCCTTGCCCGACGAGGCACTCTTGCGCGCGGAGGCCTTCTTCGCGGCGGACTTCGTCACCGCCGCGGTGCCCGACTTGCGGGTCGAGGCCTTCTTCGCGGCGGCCTTCTTCGCCGACGCAGCGCCTGGTTTGCGCGCCGCAGACGCGCCCGACTTGCGCGCCGGAGCCTTCTTCGCAGCGGCAGACGTCTTCGCGGCAGCAGTGCCCGCCTTGCGCGCCGGAGCCTTCTTCGCAGCGGCAGACGTCTTCGCGGCCGCAGTGCCCGCCTTGCGCGCCGGGGCCTTCTTCGCCGCGCCCTTCGTGGTCGCAGCCCCCGCCTTGGAAACCGGCGCCTTCTTCTCGGCCCCCTGCGGCTTGCCGCCCGCCTTGGCCTTCCCCGCACGAGCCGCCTTGGCGGGAAGCTCCACGTGGAGCTTCTCGGTCCGCCCCGTGAACAACACCTCCGCCACGGAGTCCATCAGCGGCTGCATGCCCTCGCCGGTGGCGCAGGACACGGGATACACACGGATGCCGCGCGCACGCAGCGCCTCCGTGAAGCCCTCCAGCCGGGCCTGCGCGTCGGGCAGGTCCAACTTGTTGGCCGCCACCACCTGCGGCTTGGACGCCAGCTCCGGGCTGTACCTGGCCAGCTCCGCGTTGAGCACGTCGAAGTCATGCAGCGGCGCGCGGCCCTCGCCCTCCGCCCCCATGTCGATGAGGTGGATCAGCACCTTGCACCGCTCCACGTGGCGCAGGAACTGGTGGCCCAGACCCACGCCCTCACTGGCGCCCTCGATGATGCCGGGGATGTCCGCCATCACGAAGGACAGGCCGTCCTTGTACTGGACCATGCCCAGGTTGGGGACCAGCGTGGTGAATGGGTAGTCGGCGACCTTCGGCCGCGCCCGGCTCACGCGGGAGATGAACGTGCTCTTGCCCGCGTTGGGGAAGCCCAGCAGGCCCACGTCCGCCAGCAGCTTCAGCTCCAGCCGGAGCGTCAGCTCCTCGCCCTTCGTCCCATCCTGGGCGAAGCGCGGCGTCTGCCGGGTGGAGGTGGCGAAGTTCATGTTGCCCAGGCCACCGCGCCCGCCCTTCGCCGCCAC
Source organism: Myxococcus sp. AM010 (assembly GCF_013372585.1). Lineage (NCBI taxonomy): Bacteria > Pseudomonadati > Myxococcota > Myxococcia > Myxococcales > Myxococcaceae > Myxococcus > Myxococcus sp. AM010. Next base: position 140,884 of record NZ_JABXEO010000007.1, on the reverse strand, counting down.
CCAGCGCTGGCCAGCCTCGCTCAGGTCGACCAGCAGCCCCTCGGTGTGGGCGTCCTTCACCAGCGTGCCCACGGGCACCTTGAGCACCATGTCCTCGGCGGCGCGACCGTTACAGTCGCTGCCCATGCCGTGCTCGCCATTCTTGGCGCGGTGGTGCTGCTGGTAGCGGTAGTCGAGCAGCGTCGTGAGCTGAGGGTCCGCCACGAAGACGACGGAGCCGCCGTTGCCGCCATCCCCGCCATTGGGACCACCGCGATCGATGTACTTCTCCCGCCGGAACGAGACAGCGCCGTTGCCGCCATCCCCCGCCTTCACGAAGATGCGGACCTCGTCGACGAACTTCATCTGGAACTCCTGGATAAACGAAGAGCGGGCCGCCCTCGCATCCCGCTGCCGGAAGGGCGCGTGGACTGGAGAAGCGACCCGCTCGTGGGTGCCGCACGGTCGCCGACCTCAAGGGTCGGCCAGCCGTCAGGCGCTCGCCTGCTCAGCGGCGGCCGGGTAGACCGAAACCTTCTTCCGGTCGCGGCCCAGGCGCTCGTACTTCACGACGCCGTCCACCACCGAGTAGAGGGTGAAGTCGCGGCCGAGCTTCACGTTGGAGCCGGCGTGGATGACCGTGCCCAGCTGGCGAACAAGGATGCTGCCCGCCGACACCGTCTCACCGCCGTACACCTTCACGCCACGATACTGCGGGTTGGAGTCGCGGCCGTTGCGCGAAGAACCCTGTCCTTTTTTATGAGCCATGACACCTTACTCCTGAAGTTTGAGGTGAAACCGCCCGGACTAACCGGCGATGGAGGTGACCTTCACCTCGGTGTACGGCTGACGGTGACCGCGGCGACGGGTCCAGCCCTCCTTCTCCTTCCGGAAGTGGAGGACGCGGCGGTGCTTGTCCTGAGCCAGGACCTTGCCCACGACCTTGGCACCCGTGACGGTCGGCTGGCCCACCTTCGGGCTCTCCGAACCACCGAGCATCAGGATCTCCGTGAAGGTCACCTCGGCGCCGACGTCGCCCGCGATCTTCTCGATCCGGACCACATCGCCCTCGGCGACGCGATACTGCTTCCCGCCCGTGCGAATCACTGCGTACATCGTCAAACCCCTGTCATCTGTCGGGTTGGGTCAACCCGTGGAATCGACCGCGCATTTCGGACGGGTGGACCATCCAATTGCGCCAAAGGCGGCGGGATTTACGGGAGATACCCTGGGGAGTCAAGGTGGTTGAAGGATCAGACCGCCACTCCCCGGCCGTTTACTCGACCCCCAGTGCGATGCTAACTCGGAAACCGGGCTCCCGGCCGCCCTTTCGCGAGCCGGCCCGACAACCTCGTCCTGAGGGGGAACTACCATGAAGAAGCTCCTGATCGGCCTCGTGGCCACCGGCTCTCTTGTTTTTGGCACTGGCTGTGGTGAAGGCGACCTGTGCGAGGACACCGCGGACGCATATAACTCCCTTGCCGACAAGGTCGAGGATTGTCCGGAAATCGCGCAGTTCATCGGGATGCTCGAGCTGGGCGATGCGGAGATCAACGAGTGCAAGGAGTCGCTCGACAGCTGCTCCGACTCCGACAAGGACAAGATTCGCAGCCTGGTCAACTGCATCGAAGACATGCCGCAGTGCCGCAGCTCCAACGAGGAGGCCTGGGTGGCCGAGCTCCAGGCGTGCGGCGAGAACGCCGGGGAAGTCAGCGAAGCCTGCGGCGGCTAGCCGACGCGGCGTGAGCCCGTCTCGCGCCGTCGTGTAGCCCCGGGCCCGGCTCCTGCATCAAGGAGACCGGGCCCTGTCATGTCCGGCAGCCGGTGAAGCCCGCCCGCCCAGCACCCGGCGGAGCCTCCGGTAGCGCTGGAGCATGTCCACCTCCAGCGGCGCCAGCTTCAGCCCTCGTTCGTACTGCTCCAGCGCCTGGGGGAGCCGGCCGTCGCGCTCCAGCGCGCCACCGGACTGGAAGTGGATCCGCGCCGTGCCCATGGCCTGGGGCCTGCGCGCCAGGAACTCGCGCCGCAGGGACTCCAGCTGCTCGGCCGTGAGCCCCGCCTCCAGGCACTTCGCCACCCCGCGATGATTGCCGCGCCAGGCATCGTAGAGGGCGCGCTGCACCGTGGCCCCCAACGCCTCGGCCGCCTCGCGCACGCGCACGCGCAACGCATCCACCTGCGCGCGTTGGGGAGGCGTCAGCGAGTGCTGCTCCAGGGACTCCAGCGAGCGCCAGGCCTCGCGGGTCCGCAGGCGCACCGTGCCCATGTCTGAGTCCGGCTCCAGCGCCAGCACCGCATACGCGTCTCCCGCCGAGCGCTGACGCCAGGCCTCCAGCAGGCGCGCCAGCACCGGGTCTTCCGTGGGCGGGACTCGCGGGACAGCACGGACCGGCTCGCCCTGAAGGAGCGAATCCACCGCGGCCTTGAGCACGGCGGTGGCCTCCACGAACTGGACGCCGAAGCCGGCGGGCATCCCCCAGACGCGCGCTTGCGTGGGCGGAACGAGCCGCACCACTTCACACAGGACCGACAGGGGCCCGGACGCCAGCTCCAGCACCACGGGCAGCCGCGAGCACAGCGGCGGCAGGACGCGCCCACCGTGGAGGAACAAGCCCCCCCGGGACAGGCCACTGCCAATGAGCCGCACCGGGCTTTCCCCCGGGCGCAGGACGACCTGCACCGGCACTTCCACGGCAGAGCCCCGCACCGACGGGGCCACACGCCGCGGGGACGTGCTCGCGTGCGCGGAAGGCACCTGCCGCCCCGCCCGCGCATCCGTGGGAAGCCGCTCCCGCGCCGGGCCCTCGGTGGCCCCTCCTGTCGCGGCGGACGCACGCGCTGGCACCACCGCCAGTCCTCCGGGATTCGCCTTCCGCGCCGACGCGCGCACGTGCTCGGCGAGCGACACCTGCAACGCGTTCCGGAACACCTCGATGGTGGGGTATCGGTCCTCGGGCTTCTTGGCCAGGGCGCGCAGGATGACGTGCTCCAACGCGGCGGACACGGCCGGGTACACGGAGCTGGGGGGCGGCGGAGGCCGCAGCTGATGGGCCACCAGCTGCGCGGCCAGTCCCTCGTCGTTGAAGGGGAGCCGGCCCGTGAGGAGCTGGTAGGCGATGACGCCCAGCGCGTACAGGTCCGCGCGGCCATCCACGCCGCGCCCCAGGGACTGCTCGGGGGACATGTACTCGGGCGTCCCCACGATGATGCCCGCGTGCGTCTGGGGCATGTGCGCGTCCGTCAGCTTGGCGATGCCGAAGTCCAGCACCTTCACGAAGGGCGCGTCGCGCTTGCGCCGGACCAGGAAGATGTTGTCCGGCTTCAGGTCGCGGTGGACGATGCCTCGCGCGTGCGCGGCCTGGAGCGCGTCGCACACCTGCGACAGCACCGAGACGACCGCGCCAGCGGCCAGGGGCGTCCCCACCCACGCGGACAACGGCGACCCATCCAGGAACTCCATGATGAGGTAGGGACGCGGCGGCGCGGCATCCATGTCGAAGATGCTGACGATGTTCTCGTGGCCGATGAGGTTCACCGCCCGCGCCTCCGCATGGAAGCGTTGGACCAGCTCCGGGTACATCGTCAGGTGCGCGTGCAGCACCTTCACCGCGACCCGGCTGCCAATGGAGACGTGCTCGCCCAGATAGACAGACCCCATGCCCCCCCGGCCCAGGCGCCGCACCAGCCGGAAGCTGCCGCACCGGGTGCCCACCAAGGGGTCCTGCGCCTCCACCACGGGGGCACACCTGGGCCGCGCCGCTCCACCGGCCCCCACGTCCGCGCGCACCAGCGTTGAACACGAGGCCTCCGCCCCATGCCGCCTGCCGCACGCCCCACACCCACCACCGCTGCTCACCTCGGGCATCCGCCTCCCCCCAACCTGCCCGCCCAACATGGAATCCGGGAGCACTGACTTCCACTGAGGATGAGGGCGGATGTCCGCTGGTGCCGCACCCTCGAAGCCACAGTCGGAGAACAGGGTCCTCTGGCGGACGCTGTGCGTGCCGACAATCCATCACGGTGGTTAGAGTGCGGCGCCATGTCGCCAACCCAGCGCCGCATTCCCGTCGTCAACCTGTCCCATTACCGCACGGGCACGCCCCAGGAGCGCGCCCGCTTCGTGCAGGTGTTCGGCGACGGCATCAAGGAGTTCGGCTTCGTCACGGTGGAAGGCCACGGCATCGACGACGGCCTCATCCGCCGCACGTACACGGACGTGGAGCGCTTCTTCGCCCTGCCCGAGGCCACCAAGGCCCCCTACGCCCAGGCGGGGCACGGCGGCCAGCGCGGCTACATCGGGTATGGCCAGGAGCACGCGAAGAACCGCCAGGTGGGGGACCTGAAGGAGTTCTGGCACGTGGGCCGAGAGCTGCCACCTGAGCACCCGTACCACGCGCGCTACGGCCCCAACGTGTGGCCCACCGAGGTGCCCACCTTTCGCGAGCACACGCTGTCGCTCTTCAACGCGCTGGATGGCGCGGCGGGCGTCATGCTCCAGGCGCTGGCCGAGTACTTCGGCGTGGCGCGCGACACCTTCAGCGGCATGGCCACGGACGGCAACTCCGTGCTGCGGCTCATCCACTACCCGCCGCTGAAGGAGCGCTTCATCCCGGGGGGCGTGCGCGCCGCCGAGCACGAGGACATCAACCTCATCACCCTGCTCTGCGAGGGCACCGCGTCCGGCCTGGAGCTGCTCACCCGCGACGGGGAATGGCTGCCGGTGGACACGCTGCGCGGGCAGATTGTCGTCGACTCGGGCGACATGCTCAGCCGCGTGACGAACGAAATCATCCCCGCCACCACGCACCGGGTGGTGAACCCGCGCAGCAAGGAAGAGGACACGGTGCGCTACTCGATGCCCTTCTTCGTCCACCCCTCTGCGGACTGCGTGCTCCAGGCGCTGCCCTGCACCCAGACGGCGGACACCCCGGCGCGGCACGCGCCCATCACCGCGGATGCCTTTCTCAAGCAGCGACTGCGCGAGAATGGCCTGCTGAAGTAACGCGCCGTGGACACGACCACCGACCTCGTCGAACTGTTCGCCCTCCAGCCCCGTGTCTCGATGGAGGACTACGCCTCTCCAGCAGCCTTCGTCGCGCGACACCGGGCGCTGGCCGCGAAGGTGGATGCCCTGCGCGCCCGGGAGGCGTCAGGCCAGCCGCGCTACCCGGCCCTCGTCGTGTGGCCGGAGTCGGTGGGGGCACCGCTGCTGTTCCTGGGCCACCTGCACCGCGTGCGACGTTGCACCTCGGTCCAGGGGGCGCTGAAGCGCGTGGTCCTCTCTGAAGCCTGGGGCGTGTGGAAGGCCTGGCGCGACTTCCAGCCACCGTCGCTGACGGAGTGCCTCTACGCCGCCCGGGCGCCCCTCGTGCACCGGACGATGTGGAAGACCTTTTCTGGCATCGCGCGGGACTTCGGCCTGTGGGTGGTGGCCGGCAGTGCGCTGCTGCCCGCCAGTCGCCGAGGAGAGGACTCGCCGGACTTCGAGCCCTCCGGCGCGCGCACCTACAACACCAGCTACACCTTCTCCCCCGAGGGCCACCGCGTCGCGACCGCGCGCAAGGCCAACCTGGTGCCCTCCTGGGAGGCCGGGCTGCACCTCAGCCCTGGCCGCCCGGAGGACCTGCCCGTACTCCCGACGCCCTTCGGAAAGCTGGCGACCCTCGTCGGCTATGACGGCTTCGCCCAGCCGTATACCCGCGACGAGCCCTGGTTCGTCCCCTGCGCGCAGTATCTCGACGCCATGCGAGTGGACGTCCTCGCCCATCCCGCCATCCACGCCGGGCCAGGGACGTCCCATGCCCCAGACGAGCGTTGGCAACAGGAAGGCCTGCCCGCGCAGCTCCGCACGCTCCGGAACGTGCGCTACGTGGTGAGCGCGCAGCAGGTGGGCAGCCTGTTCGGCGGCACCTTCACGGCCACCTCGCACATCCTGGAGCGCACGACCTCCGGCGACGTGCGAGTGCTCGCCCAGGCCCAGACAACGCAGGAGGAGGAGGTGGTCCACGCCACCGTCCCCATCCCCGAGCAAGGCACGCCTTAGTCGCCGAGCTTCTTCTTCAGCAGCTCGTTGACCAGGGCGGGGTTGCCCTTGCCCTTCATGGCCCGCATCACCTGGCCCACGAAGAAGCCGAACACCTGCTTCTTGCCGGCGCGGTACTTCTCAATCTCCCCCGCGTTCTTCGCGAGGATGTCGTCCACCACCGCCTCGATGGCGCCGGTGTCGCGCACCTGGGCCAGGCCCTTCTCCGCGATGATGTCCGCGGGCGCCTTGCCCGTGCGGAACATCTCCCCGAGCACGTCCTTGCCCGCGTTGGCGGACACCGTGCCCTGGTCCACGGCGCCCAGCAATTCCCCCAGCTGCGCCGGCGTGAAGCGCAGCGCGGACAGCGGCGTGCCCTCCTCCTTCAGCAGGCGCATCAGCTCGCCCAGGAACCAGTTGGAGAGCTTCTTGTAGTCTTTGTAGTGCCCGGCGCAGGCCTCGAAGTAATCGGCCAGCGGGCGCTCGGCGGTGAGGATGCGGGCGTCATAGGCGGGCAGTCCGTACTGGCTGGTGAAGCGCTGGAGCTTCGCGCGCGGCAACTCCGGCAGCGCCTGGGCCGCGGCGTCAATGGCCTCCGCGCTCACGTGCAGCGGCGGCAGGTCCGGCTCCGGGAAGTACCGGTAGTCGTGCGCCTCCTCCTTGCTGCGCATGGAGCGGGTGACGCCCTTGCTCACGTCCCACAGGCGCGTCTCCTGCACCACCTTGCCGCCCGACTCGATGACGTCCACCTGCCGGGCAATCTCGTACTCGATGGCCTGCTTGAGGAAGCGGAACGAGTTGAGGTTCTTCAGCTCGCAGCGCTGGCCGAACGTGGTGGCGCCCTTGGGCATCACCGACACGTTGGCGTCGCAGCGGAAGCTGCCCTCCTCCAGGTTGCCGTCATTGACGCCCAGGTAGACGAGCACGTCCCGCATCGTCTTGAGGTACTCCACCGCCTCGTCCGCGTCGCGCAGGTCCGGCTGGCTGACGATTTCGAGCAGCGGCACGCCCGCGCGGTTGAGGTCCACCAGGCTCTGCCCCCCGCCCGCGTCATGCACGCTCTTGCCCGCGTCCTCCTCCATGTGGATGCGGAGGATGCGGATGGTCTTCTCGCCCCGCGGCGTGTCGATGACGAGCCGCCCGTGCTCGCAGATGGGCTGGTCGAACTGCGTAATCTGGTAGCCCTTGGGCAGGTCCGGATAGAAGTAGTTCTTCCGGCTCCACACGCTCGTCGGGCGGATGGTGCACTCCAGCGCCAGGCCCGTGCGCACGGCGAACTCCGCCACGCGCTGGTTGAGCACCGGCAGCACGCCGGGCATGCCCAGGCACACCGGACAGGTGTTGCGGTTGGGCTCGGCGCCGAACGCGGTGGAGCAGCCACAGAAAATCTTGGACTGCGTGAGGAGCTGCGCGTGGACCTCGAGGCCGATGACGGGCTGGAAATCGCTCACGGGCATGGCGGTGTCACCAGGGCGGACGCTCGGCGCTCCCCTACAGGGGCGCGGAGCGGCGGAAGAAGTCGTGCTCGCGCTCGTAGGCGCGGGCGATGCGCAGCAGGCCCGCCTCGTCGAAGGGCCGTCCCAGAACCTGCAGGCCCACGGGCAGGCCCGCCTTCGTGAAGCCGCAGGGCACCGACAGGCCGGGCAGGCCCGCCAGGTTGCAAGGCAGCGTGTAGATGTCCATGAGGTACATGGACAGCGGGTCCTCCACCTTCTCACCCAGCTTGAAGGCCGGCACCGGCGAGGTGGGCGACAGCAGCGCGTCCACCTGCTGGAACGCCCGCGTGAAGTCCTCGCGGATGAGCGTGCGGACCTTCTGCGCGCGCAGGTAGTGCGCGTCGTAGTAGCCAGAGGACAGCGCGAAGGTCCCCAGCATGATGCGGCGCTTCACCTCGGCGCCGAAGCCCTGCTCCCGCGTCAGCGCGTACACGTCCCGCAGGCTGCGTGCGTCCTTCGCCCGCAGGCCGAAGCGCACGCCGTCATAGCGGGCCAGGTTGCTGGACGCCTCCGCGGGCGCGATGAGGTAGTACGTCGCCAGCGCGTACTTCGTGTGGGGCAGCGACACGTCCACCAGCGTCGCGCCCAGGCGCTCGTACTCGCGCAGGGCCTCGCGCACCGCGGCCTCCACCTCCGGGTCCATGCCCTCGGTGAAGTACTCGCGCGGCACGCCCAGCTTCAGGCCCCGCACACCGGCTTCCAGGTCCGCCGAATAGTCCGGCACGGGCGCGTCCGCGGACGTGGCGTCCTGTGCGTCCGGCCGCGCAATCACCTGGAGCAGCGCCGCCGCGTCCGCCACCGTGCGCGTCATGGAGCCCGGCTGGTCCAGCGACGAGGCGAAGGCGATGACGCCAAAGCGCGACACCCGGCCGTAGGTGGGCTTCAGCCCCACGGTGTTGGTGAGCGCCGCGGGCTGGCGGATGGAGCCGCCCGTGTCCGTCCCCAGCGCGCCGGACACCTCGCGCGCGGCCACCGCCGCCGCCGAGCCACCGGACGAGCCCCCCGGCGTGCGCGACACGTCCCACGGGTTGTGGCTGGGGAAGAAGGCGCTGGACTCGTTGGACGACCCCATCGCGAACTCGTCCATGTTCAGCTTGCCCACCAGCGGCAGGCCCGCCTCCTTCAGCAGGCGCACCACCGTGGCGTCATAGGGCGGAACGAAGCCCTCCAGGATGCGCGAGCCGGCGGTGGTCTCCACGCCCTCGGTGAGGAAGATGTCCTTGAGCCCTAGCGGCACGCCATCCAGGACGCTCGCGGGGCCGCCCGCCTTGCGGCGCGCGTCACTGGCGCGAGCGGCGGCCAGGGCGCCGGCTTCGTCCACGCGCAGGAAGGCGCGCACCTTTGGATCCACCTGCTGGATGCGCGCCAGGCTCGCGCGGGTGGCCTCCTCGGAGGAGACCTCTCCCGCGGCCAGCTTCGCGGCCAGCTCCAGCATCGTGAGGTCCGTGAGCTGCATGGCGTGGAATCTCCGGGACTACTCGATGATCTTCGGCACGGCGAAGGACGTGTCGGACTTCGCCGGCGCGTTGGCCAGGGACTTCTCTGGCGGCAGGGACGGCCGCGTCACGTCCTCACGCAGCCGCGAGGACGTGAGCGTGGCATGACACGTGGGCGCCACGGCCTCCACGTCGAGCGCCTGGAGCTGCTCCACCGCGTCCAACACCGCGGACAGCTGGGTGGTGAAGCGCTGCTCCTCTTCCGGAGTCAGCGACAGCCGCGCCAGTGTGGCCACATGGCGCACCTGCTCGAGCGTGAGCGCCACGGCGGCCTACTTCTTCTTGAAGAGGTTGAGGATGGCCCCCATCACCTTGCCGCTGCCCTCGTGGCCGTGCTGTGCCACCAGCTGGTCCAGCTCCCCGGCGTCCAGGAAGACGCCGTGGCAGTTGAAGCAGGTGTCGATTTCGACGTTGCCCTGCTTCAGCGTCTGCAGGTCCAGGCCACACTTGGGGCACTTCATCCAGTGGAGCTTCTTGAGCTCCTCGCGCTGCTGCGCCGCGTTCGCCGCGGCCTGCTCCAGGGCCAGCTTGCGCTTCTTCTCAATCTCCTCCCGGGCGAAGTACTCCTCCTCGGTGGATGACGGCTTGTCGGTACGAGCGTCGGCCATGTGATGTTCCTCCACGAAGTCCCGCCGCCGCGCGGCATGCGCGCCCGGGCGGCGATGTTGGGCGGCACCATACCCCCTCTGCGGAGGGGTGCAGCCGAAATGTAGGTCCCCCGTCCGGAGCTGGAAAATTGACCGCTCCCCCGCTCTCCCTACACTCGCGGCGGGCATTGCTACAGCCCGCTACGCGGCTGAGACGCGCAGAGGGAAGACGGACATGACGGCGAAGAAGGGTCGGGCGGAGAAGGCGGTCTTGTCCCGGCAGGAAATCGCGACGCGCCGCAGGGCGCTGGCGGACAAGCGGATCAAGGCCGGCAAGGGCGGCGACGTCGCCACCCGAGCCATCATCGGTGTGTTCCTGCTGGCGGCGTCATTGATTGCCTTGCTGGCGGTGGCCACCTTCGACGCGAAGGACCGGGTGGGCCCGGGATTCAACAACGCGGTGGGCCCCATGGGGCACCTCATCGCGGAGTCGCTGCGCGGCCTGCTGGGCGTGTGCGCCTACCTCATCCCGGCGGGCGGCATCTACACGGCCATGGTGCTCTTCGTGGGCAACCGGGACCGGAAGCGGGGGCCGCAAATCATCAGCCTGGCGCTGCTGACGGTCAGCGTGTCCGTGCTGACGCAGCTGATGTTCGCTGGTGACAAGGGCTGGGCACACCCGCCGGGTGGCGCGCTGGGCGCCGGCCTGGGCGGCATCATGTCCAGCCTGTTCTCCACGGTGGGCACCGTCATCCTGGTGACAGCCATCAGCGCGGCCGCCCTCATCGTGGGCACCCAGTACACCTTCCTCAAGGTGTGCTCGCTGGCCTGGGCCGGGCTGTGCGTGCTGGGCCGCCGCGTCCAGGCATCCGCCAGCGTGTTCTGGGAAGCGCAGAAGGTGGCCTACCAGGAGCGCCAGGAGCGCGCCGCCGAGGAGAAGCTGGAGGAGGCCGCCTTCCTCGCGCAGCTCGAGGCCGACGAAGAAGAGCTCGCCGAAGCCGAGCGGCTGGCGGAAGAGGCCGAGGCCGCCGAGGCCGAGGCCATGGCGGAAGAGGCCTTCCGGCTGTCGAAGCAGCAGGAGAAGGAGCAGGCCGCCGCCGCGAAGCTGGCGCTCAAGGAGTCCCGCGACCGCGAGAAGCTGGAGAAGAAGCTGCTTCCGGCCCGCGAGGCCGATTCGCTGCCGCCCGCCCCCGCGCCCGTGCTGGCCCTTCCGGAGAAGGCGCCGGCGAAGGCGGAGAAGCGCCCGGCCCTCGGGGCCGACCCGGCCTGGGCCGCGTCCTTCCTGCCGCCTTCGCCCAACCTCATTCCCGCCGATGGCGCCGACGCCACCGAAGCGCCTCGCGCCCGCCGCAAGCCGAACATCGTCACCGGCCCGGCGCCGGTGCCCCTGGCCGACGTGGAGGCCGAGCCCGCCGCGCCCGTCGCCGCCGCCCCTGTGGCGCCGGTGGCCCACTCGCCCGCCCCCGCCGCGCCGGCCGACCTCGCCCCGGCGGCGCCTTCCGCGCTGGCACGCATGCCGCTCATCGTGGAGCCCAAGGCCCCGCCCAAGCCCACCGTCAAGAAGAGCCAGGACCAGTTCGAGTTCGTCGGGGACCGCAAGAGCTTCTCGCTGCCTCCGCTCGACGTGCTCGAGTGCGACAAGACGGAGCGCTCCGCGCTGGACAAGGACGTGTACCTGTCCACGGCGGAGAAGCTGCGCGCGAAGCTGGCGGACTTCGGCATCGTCGGCGAGGTGGTGGAGATTCGCCCCGGCCCCGTCGTCACCATGTACGAGTTCCTCCCGGGCCCCGGCATCAAGGTGAGCAAGATTGCCGCGCTCGCGGACGACCTCGCCATGGCCATGGAGGCCATGCGCGTGCGCATCGTCGCGCCCATCCCCGGCAAGGGCGTGGTGGGCATCGAGGTGCCGAACAGGGACCGCGAAACCGTCTACCTCAAGGAGATTGCCGAGCAGGACGCCTTCAACAAGGGCGCCAGCAAGCTGACCATGTGCGTGGGCAAGGACATCGAGGGCATGCCGTACGTCCTCGACCTGGCCAAGGCGCCCCACCTGCTCATCGCCGGTACCACCGGCTCCGGCAAGTCGGTGGCGGTGAACTCCATGATCATGAGCATCCTCCTCAAGGCCACGCCCGAGGAGGTCCGCTTCATCATGGTGGACCCGAAGATGCTGGAGCTCTCCGTCTACGAGGGCATCCCCCACCTGCTGCTGCCGGTGGTGACGGACCCGAAGAAGGCGGCGCTCGCGCTGCGCTGGGCCGTGGAGGAGATGGAGCGCCGCTACCAGATGCTGTCCGAGGCGGGCGTGCGCAACATCGCCGGCTTCAACAAGCTGGTGGAGAGCACCGCGGTGGAGGCGAAGCCGGCCGCCGAGTCCACGCCGAAGAAGAAGGCGAAGCCGAAGAACGTGCTCGTGCTCGACGGAGAGAGCCCCAAGTCCTCCATGCCCGCGGGCGGCGAGAGCCTGGGCGTCGCCGCGCCCCGGGACGACGATGACGACGGGTTCGAGGCGCAGGCGTCCGAGGAAGAGGCCGAGGCCCCGGAGCTGGAGGCCGAGCCCGAGGACACCGAGGCGCTGGAGGCTGGCGAGTCCACCGAGCCGGAGAAGAAGCAGCTCAAGAAGCTGCCCTACATCGTGGTCATCATCGACGAGCTCGCCGACCTGATGATGGTGGCCAGCCGCGAGGTGGAGACGTACGTCGCCCGCCTGGCGCAGATGGCCCGCGCCTCCGGCATCCACCTGATGGTCGCCACGCAGCGCCCGTCCACGGACGTCGTCACCGGTATCATCAAGGCCAACTTCCCCACGCGCGTCAGCTTCATGCTGCGCTCGAAGCCGGACTCGATGACGATTCTGGGCACGGTGGGCGCCGAGTCCCTGCTGGGCATGGGCGACATGCTCATCATGCCGCCCACCAGCGCGCACCTGCAGCGCGTGCACGGCGCCTTCGTTTCAGAGAACGAAATCAAGAAGGCGGTGGACCACCTCAAGGCCCAGGGCAAGCCCGTCTACGACGACTCCATCCTCAAGCCGCGCGACGAGGACGTGGAAGGTGGCGGCGAGGAGGACGAGCTGTCCGACGAGCTGTACGACCAGGCGCTCGCGACGGTCAGCGAGATGCGCGCCGTGTCCATCTCCATGCTCCAGCGCAAGATGCGCATCGGCTACAACCGCGCGGCCCGCATGATTGAGCGGATGGAGCGCGACGGCGTGGTGGGCGCGGCGGATGGCGCCAAGCCCAGAGAGGTGCTCATCCGAGGCCTGGGCGACATGCCCGGCGCCGGGGCCATGTAAGGCCCACGTGGCCGCCGGCTCCCGGAGGGGATGAGAGGCGGTGGCCCTGGCGGTTCCACTTCACAAAGGGCGTCCTGGCTCGGCCCGGACGCCCTCGCTGTTTTCCACCAGGGCGTGCCCATGATTGTCGCCATCTCCCGCTTCCGGCCGGCCCCCGAGGAGGCGGACCGCCTGGTCGCCCGCTTCCAGGCGCGGACGCGGGCGGTGGACGGCTACCCAGGCTTCCTGGGGCTGGAGGTACTGCGCTCCTTCGAGCGACCGCCGGAGCTGATGCTGGTGACGCGCTGGCGGGACAAGGCCTCCATGCGGGCCTACTTCCAGTCCGAGGACTTCCAGCGGGCGCGGGAGGCGAGCGCCCAGCAGGAGGACGCCACCTTCGCCCTCTACGAGGTGGTGGGCACATGAAACGCGATGCCGGTTCCCAAGCGGCCCGGTGTCGTCTATGGGCGGAACCCCATGGCTGAACGCATTGCCCTTTTCGCCACCGCCGCCCGCGGCACCGAAGACCTCCTGGCCGACGAGCTGAAGGAGCTCGGCGCCCGCCGCATCCGCCAGGACCGCGGCGGCGTCCGCTTCATGGCCACGCTCGACGAGGCGCTCATGGTGGCGCTCTGGTCCCGCATCGCCATGCGCGTGCTCTATCCGCTGGGCACCTTCGAGGCCCGGGGCGCGGAAGGCCTGTACGAAGCCGCCGCCAGCATCCCTTGGGAGGAGCACCTCACTCCCGACCACACCTTCGCGGTGGATGCCACGCTGAAGGACAGCGAGCACAGCCACTCCGGCTTCGTGGCCCTCAAGGTGAAGGACGCCATCGTCGACCGGATGCGCGACACGAAAGGCGCCCGGCCGGACGTGAATACGCGCGACCCGGACATCCGCGTGGTGGCGCACCTCGCCCGCGAGACGCTGTCCCTGTCCCTGGACCTGTGCGGTGAGCCGCTGCACCGCCGGGGCTACCGCGTGCGCCCCACGCCCGCCCCGCTGAAGGAGACGCTGGCCGCGGCGGTGCTGCGCGCGGCGAACTACACCGGGACGGAGGGCCTGGTGGACCCGATGTGCGGCTCCGGCACGCTCATCATCGAGGCAGGGCTCATCGCCCGCCGGCGCGCGCCCGGGCTCAACCGGGACTTCGCGGTAGAGCGCTGGCCGGAGCTGGGCGCCCGGGCCCGCGAGCTGCTCGCGGACATGCGCGCGGATGCCCGCCGCAACGAGCGGAAGGTGGAAGTGCCGCTGCTCGGCTTCGACAAGGACCCGGAGGCGCTGGAGGCCGCCAGTCGCAACGTGCGTGCCGCTCGCCTGACGGAGGAAATCCAATTGGCCGAAGGTGACGCGACCCGGCTTCCGCCGCTGCCGGAGACAGGCGGCTTGCTCGTCACCAACCCGCCCTACGGCGACCGGCTCGGCACGGGCGGCCAGAAGGGCATGAAGAGCTTCTACTTCAAGCTCGGGGAGTCGCTGCGCGTGCCGGGCTGGCGCGTCTGGGTCATCTGCGGCAACCCCGGCTTCGAGAGCGCCTTCCACGCGCGCCCCTCCGCGAAGCGGGACCTCTGGAACGGCCCCATCGCCTGCTCGCTGCTGGGCTACCGTCCGCCAGACGGGGGCAGCGCGCGGGGGGACATCGGGGATGGCTCAGAAGCGCCGCTCGGTGCGCCGCGCCAGCCGGAGGATGTTGCCCCGGTGCGTCCACAGCATGAGGGCGAAGAGGAGGGCTGAGAGGCCCGCGTACTCCACGGCCCGCGCGGTGAGCGCCGCAGTGCCCACCGCCGTGGCCCCCGCCGCCAGCGAGCCCAGCGAGCTCACGCGCGACACGGCGAAGACGGTGACGTACACCAGCGCGGCCGCCAGCGCCGCCTGGGGCACCAGCACCAGCAACACGCCCAATGCGGTGGCCACGCCCTTGCCGCCCTGGAGCTTCAGCCACACCGGGTAGATGTGGCCCAGCACCGCGGCCAGCCCCACCGCCACGTGTACGGTGGGCGCATCCGGCAGCAGGCGCACCGCGAGGACCACGGGCAGCGCGCCCTTGACGGCATCCAGCAGCAACACCACCGCGCCCAGCTTCTTGCCCGCCACGCGCGTGACGTTGGTGGCGCCGATGTTCCCACTGCCACCCGTGCGCACGTCCACGCCGCGCAGCCACCGCGTCAGCAACACACCGAAGGGAATGGAGCCGGCGAGATAGCCCAGCAGGACGAGCGCGGAGGTCACGAAGCGGAAGGCTACAGCAGCAGGTGGGGGAAGCGCGTCTTCACCACCACATAGGCGTAATTGACCAGGATGATGATGGGCGCCAGGACGCCCAGGACGCTCCACTCACGGGGGGAGAGCTCCACCTGGGGGATGGGCATCGCGAACACCAGGTGCAACACCATGACCACCGCCGCCAGGGCGAACAGGATGGCCGCCACCGTTCCCAGGGGGTTGGCCTCCCAGGCGCCGGCGAAGTTGAGGTGCGATACCCGGTCGGCCACGCGCGTCAGACCGCAGCCGAGGCAGGGCCACCCTGTCTGCTCCCTGAGCACACAGCCCCAGAAGGGGATGATGCGGGCCACCGGGATGTAGCGCGCCACGAGCAGCCCCACCACGCCGGCGAGGCCCATGGCGTCC
The DNA here is from genome assembly GCF_013372585.1 of Myxococcus sp. AM010. NCBI lineage: Bacteria > Pseudomonadati > Myxococcota > Myxococcia > Myxococcales > Myxococcaceae > Myxococcus > Myxococcus sp. AM010. The sequence goes on along the minus strand of NZ_JABXEO010000007.1, from coordinate 125,402 downwards.
ACGGTGCTGAAACGGCGGTTGCGGGGAGGGATGACGACCTTCAAGCGCACCTCGTCAGCGTGTGCGGGTGGATGGACTTTAGTACGGGGGTCGCCTTGCCGGAGCAAAGACTTTTGGCTAAGCGGACGGGGTATGAACACGCTCCGCACGTCCCTGATGCTGCTGGTTGCCGTTCCCCTGGTTGCCCTCGCGGGTGACAAGTCCTCCGCCAAGGCCGGCAAGGCCGCCGAGGCCGACTGCCACCACCCTCCCGCCCCGCAGGCGAAGACGGAACCCAAGGCCGAGGCCGCCGCGCCCGCGAACAATGGCTGGAAGCTCACCCGCGGCGAGCCGCTCAAGGGCGCCAAGGCGGTGAAGCTCGCGGACGTGCTGGCCAGGCCCCAGGCCCACGACGGCAAGACGGTGCTGCTCGAGGGCCAGGTGCGCAAGGCGTGTGAGCGCAAGGGCTGCTGGATGGAGCTGGCGGCGACCGGCCAGGACAAGGGCCCCGGCGTGCGCGTGACGTTCAAGGACTACGGCTTCTTCGTCCCCCTGGACTCCGCGGGCTCGCAGGCGCGCGTGGAAGGCGTGCTGAAGGTGGCCGAGCTGACCGACAGCCGCGCCCAGCACTACGAGTCGGAGGGCGCCATCGTCCCCCGCGGCGCCGATGGCAAGCCGCGCGAGGTGCAGCTGGTGGCCACGGGCGTCGAGCTGCGCCGCTGAGACGACATGGCACGAAGCTTCAGCATGCGCGGCGTGCAGGGCGCGGCGGACCGCGCCGTGCAGCACGCCCGCGCATGGATGTTGGAGACAGAGCCGGGCTCGCGCGTGCATGACGTGCAGTTGGACCCGCGCTTCCAGCACCGGGGGGTGGACCTGCTCTGGGAGCTCCCCTCGGGAGAGGTGCGCGGCATCGAGGTGAAGGGCGACCGCAACGCCACCCGCCGCCGCTACTTCTTCGAGCTGGTGTCCAACCTGGAGAAGGACACCCCGGGATGCTTCCTCTACAGCGGCGCGGACCTGCTGGTGTACGTCTTCCTCTCGCAGGGAGAGCTGCACGTCGTGCCCATGAAGGCGGCGCGTGAGTGGTTCCTCCCCCGAGCGAAGGAGTACCCGCTCAAGCACGCCTTCACGCAGACGGGCGCCATCCGCTACACCACCGTGGGCGCCGTGGTCCCCGTGCGGGACGTGGCGGAAGGTGTCCCCGGCGTGCTTCGCGTTCCGCTGAAGCGCAGGGGCGGCGCGAAGGACGTGCCGGAAGAGGTGCCGCCTGCCTCCGAATCTCCTCAGGGGCAGGAAACAACCGGTTAGGACAGAGGGGCGCAGGCGCGGCTCCCTGGCGCCCGCTGTCCTCGGTGGAGCCGCTGACGGGCGCCTGCGCCCACGCGTCGTGACAGGAGGCCACGCAGGCCCGCTGTCACGCGTGTGACTCAGCGACCGTGACGGTGACGGCGGTGGCCGGGGTGAATCTTGTCGTGGGCCGCCTCCAGGCGCTCGGAGATGCCCATCAGCTCCAGCAGCGACTCGCGGTCGTTCTGCGCCTTGTAGACGTGCTCCAGGCGGGGAACGAGGTCCAGCGCGAGGTGCAAATCGCCGCCCTGCTCCGCCGCTGCCAGCAGCGTGCGAGCCGCCGCCGCCGCCTGACCGTGCGCCTTGATGTGGATGAGGCCGTCCACCGCCAGCAGGCGGGCGATGGGCGAGCGCTCGGTGTCCTCGGTGAGCTTCACCATGTCCTCGGTGGCGGGCGCCAGCTCGCCCTTCGCCGCGCGGACGATGGCGCGCGAGATTCCACGGCGGTCCGGCAGGAGGAACTCCTCCAGGTCCGCGAAGGACTCCGCGTGGCCCACGTGGCCCGACGACGCCAGCGCCTCGGCGAGGCTGTCGAAGATTTCGGCCTGCTTCTCCGTGAAGGGTGCCAGCGCCTCGCGCATGAAGCGCTCCTGCGGCGCACCCTTCTCGTCGAGCGGCATCTTCGCGCGCACGGCGCTCATCTTCTCAAAGGCGGCGTCCACCGCCGCGTCCTGCCGCCCATCCAGCAGGAACGCCAACTGCTGCATCAGGTTCGCCAGCGTGTCGGCCATCTCCATGGGCGACACGCGGTCCGGCAGCCAGCGGCTCCACAACTCCACCGCCGCCGCCACCGCGAAGTCCTTGAAGGGCCCGGTGCCCTTCCACTTCGGCTGCCACTGCTGGGCAATGCCAATCGGGAAGGTCGACTCCGCCAGCTTGCGGAAGTCGTCCTCGCCCACGGCAATGCCGTAGTGGCCGAGCGTCCCGAGCAGGGCCTCCGTCGAGTACTCCTTCAGGCCCTTCTGCTGCCACGACTTGTCCACTCGCTGCGTGCTCACCTGGATCTCCGCTGCCCTGGACGCCGGCCATCGGCGCACCAAGCGGCCTTCTAGCGGAAGCCGGGGCGGACGTGCACCACCACGTGCATGTCCACGTCAGGCCGCGGACGCCGGGGGCGCTGTCCTTGGCACGGTGGGCCACAGGACAGGGTTGCGCCGGCCGTCCTCCACCCGCCGGGCCAGGTACGGCTCGCAGCCCCGGCCGTCGAAGGCCCGCTTCCACGCCGCGAAGTTGCCGCCGGCCTTCCAGGCATCCATGGCCGCCAGCCCCGCCTCCGGTCCGCACTGGGCCAGCATGTACTCCACCCAGGCCCAGCGCGCGGACGTCGGGCGCACCTCGGCGCGTCCCCGCAGGCCCTTGCGCAGGCGCTCCAGCCGCCCCTCCACTTCGCGAATGCCCGTGAAGGGAGCGCCGTCCATGGGGGTGTTGCGCTTGGCCACGAAGGGCGCCACGCCCAGCGCCACCGGGAGGATGCGCGACAGCTCGCTGGTGAAGCGGATGAGCTCGTCGATGTCCGCGTCCTCTTCGGTCGGCAGACCCACGACGTTGTACACCTTGAGCTGCTTCATCCCCGCCGTGCGAGCGAAGGTCGCGGCCCGGACAATCTGCTCCTCCGAGTGCTTCCGGTCCACCATGTCCCGCAGGCGCTGTGACGGTCCGTCCGCCGCGACCGTGAGGTTGGTGGCCCCACCCCGGCGGAGCTGATCCACCAACTCCTGCGTCAGCCGGTCCGCGCGCAGGGAGGACACCCCCACCTCACGGCCGGACTCCACGAGGGTCCGGAGCAGCTCGACGATGCGCGGATGGTCCGTCACCGCCGCGCCCACCAGCCCTACCCGGCGGACATGCTCCGGAATCAGGGAGAGGATCCGCTCCGGCGGCACCGTGCGCATGCCCCCATTCGTGGTGCGCCGCATGACGCAGTAATGGCAGCCCCGGGAGCACCCCCGCTCCGGCTCGATGAGGAACATCGAGCGCAGCTCGGTGTGCGGGGTCACGATTTGCGACCGGGCAGGGAGACGGGCGTCGGTGGCCTTGGCCACATGGTATCGGGCTCCGCCTCGCCCGGGCACGCGGAAGCCCGGGATACGCGCCAGATGCGCCAGGAGAGCCTCGCGCTCCATGGTCGCCGCAGACTCCACCAGCAGGTGGATCAAATCCTCCGCCTCGCCCTGGACCAGCACGTCCACGAAGGGCTCCAGTGGATCCGGGTTGGAGAACGTCAACGGCCCGCCGCCCACCACGAGCGGATAGCGGCCCTCCTGGCGCTCCTCCGCCAGGAGCGGGATGCCCGTCAGCTCCAACATGGAGAAGAGTCCCGTCAGCTCCAGCTCATAAGCCACGGAGAAGGCCAGCATGTCGAAGTTGGCGACAGGGGCCTGGGACTCCCAGGTGAAGAGGGGCGTCCGCGTGCGCTTGAAGGCATCCACGTCATCCGGGAGGAAGACGCGCTCGGCCGTCGCTCCGGAGTGCTCGTGGATTTCACGGTAGATGGCCTGGTAGCCGAGCGAGCTCATGCCCACGTGGTAGGGGCTGGGGTAGCAGAGCGCCACCCGGTAGGGCGCCGCCTTGTGCAGCGTGCCCTGTTCGTCCGCAAGCAAGCCGCGGACGCGCTCGATGAGTGAGTAACGGCCCTCCATGTGCCTCCAGTACAGGTCCCGCCTTTTAAACACCACGGCCCCGGTCAGCCACTCCCATGTGGGGAGAGACCGCCGGGGCCGAGGTGCGCCACCCAGGTGGGGTGGCGCGGTTCAGCAGACGACTTGTTCCACTACTTGAACGACGGGACCTGGTTCGTCGGCACGCAGCAGCCTTCCAGGTCGGGCTGCGCGAAGATGCCGCAGTAGACGCCCATGACGCACGTCGCGTTGAAGTCCGGGTTCAGACCCGAGCCCGGACCGCAGTTCGTCTCCGCCGTGCCAACCTCGGGGTCACAACCGACCGCGGGCCAGAGGGCGTTGACGACGTACTTCGAAGTGCAGCCGTTGTTCGTGTAGGTCAGCTCGCCCGTCAGTTGGGTGCCCGGAGCCGAAGGCGCCGAGTACACGCGGACATTGGCGTACTGGTACACGATCTCGTTCCCCGAGGAGGCCACCCTGACGCGAGCCGCCGGGAAGCTGGGCGCGCCGCAGAAGTCCTCTGCGTCGCGGTCCGTGGCCAGGTCGCCCAGCGCGGTCTGCTCGCTCTGGTCCGTGCTTTCGTCCGCGGGGCCGCGGCTCGCCAGACCCTGAGGACGGAGCGCGAGCTTCGCGGTGCCGTTCTGCAGGTCGATGTAGCGGTAGACACCCAGCATCTCCGCGGGGGGAGCGGCAGTGTCGCACGCATCTCCAGCGGCATCCCGGCCCGCCTCCACCTGGTCGTACTTCACGGCCCAGTGAGGAGACTCCTGCACGAAGCAGCCGGGGTCAGGCTGCTCGACATTGCAGCCCGCCAGCAGGCTTCCCGTGCCCAGGAGAACCAACGCAGTGTTCACGATGTTCTTGGTCATGTGACTGTTGTTCCGATTCCGTGATGGGGCCTGGGATTAGAACGTGTACCGGATGCCAAAGCGGACCTGACGGGGCGCCTGGTACGAGGTCGGGTTCTTGAAGTTCGGGTTGGTGTCGCCGTCCACGCTGCCGAACGGCTCGTCACGCGGCGCCTCGTCCTGGAACTCCACGCGGCCCGGGAGGTTCTCCAGGTCGGCGGGCGTTCCGCCCGGGATGGGCTTGATGTCGCGCAGGGTGTACGTCTGGTCAACCGTGCTCACGCCCTGGAAGTTGAAGAGGTTGAACACGTCCAGGGTGAACGACACCACGCTGTCCTTGCTGACGCGGTAGTTCACGCCAATGTTGGAGTCGATGGTGTTGATCCACGGCGTACGGCCGCCGGCGCCACGGGGGAGGACGAAGGACTCGTCCGCGCCGTAGGCCCAGTGGTGACCCCAGTAGTTGATCGGCGTACCAGAGTTACCGCGGTAGGAGACACCCACGCTCGCCGACAGGGCGTTCGAGATGTTGAACTCCTTCGCACCGAAGATCTTGATCTGGTGCGTGCGGTCGAACGGCAGCAGACCCGTGCGGTTCTCCAGGAGCTCGATGAGGTCGAAGTCCGAGAGGATGTTCGGGTCGAGCTGGCCCGTCTCAGGACGGAACAGACCGGGGTAGTTACCGTACAGGCGCGACCAGGTGTAGTTGGCCTGGGCGAGCCAGCCGTCGGAGAACGTGCGGTTCAGGTAGACGGTGACGTTGTCGTAGTTACGAACCGGCGTCGGGAACTCACCGGCGAAGCCGCTGCCGGGGTTACCGAGGAAGTACGTGTTGCCGTCGTCGCGGCTCATGTCCTCGATGACCGAGTTCATGTCCTTGTGCGTGTAGCTCGCACCCAGGCGGGTGTTCGCCAGCACTTCGTACTCGCCGCCGACCACGATTTCATCGGACGACTGGGCCTTCAGGTCCGGGTCAACCGGCGTACCGCCCGCGGTGCCGCCCGTGTAGAAGCGGTTCACGTTGCGGCTGCTCTCCGGGATGGCGAGCAGGTTCGCGTCGGTGCGGCACGTGGCCTGCTGGCTCTCGAAGGAGGACGGGTCGCACGAGGTGGCCGTGCCCTGGCCCGGCTCCGCGAGCGAGCGGCGCGCGGAGATGCGGTTTTCACCCGGGAACGCGCGGTCCATCAGGTTGAGCGGAACCTGCTCGTAGTAACGCGCGTAGTTCACGAACAACTTCGCGCGACCGTTGGCGAACGGGTCGATGATGGCGCCGAGGCGCGGCGACCACTGGTTGCCGAGCAGCAGCGAGAGGTCGCCGGTGCCGCCGTAGAGCGCCTGCACGTCGTAGCGGACGCCCAGGTTCAGGGTCACCCGGTTCGCGATGGACCAGGAGTCCTGGAGGAAACCACCGACCGTGGTGCTGGTCGTCTTGGCCACCTGGGTCAGCTGCGTCACCGCCGAGTCAGGACCCGTCTGGTAGCCGTAACGACGGGCATCCGTCATGGCCGGACCCTGACCCGCCGCCCAGGCACCGCTCTCCTGCCAGTACACGCCACCGCCGTACGCCTTCACCTGGTCGAACGACAGCATCTCGACGTCGACGCCGGCCTTGAGCACGTGGGTGCCCAGCGCGTTCAGCAGGTAGGTGGCCTTCGCGTTGGCCTGGTAGCGATCCAGCGTCTGGTCGCTCATGAAGGCAGGGCCGCCCACCGCGTAGCCCGTCACCGGGCAGCGGATGCGCTGCTCTTCCGGCGTGCTGCCGCAGGCACCCTCCTGCCCGGCGGGCAGGGACTCGAACAGGGTCAGCGGGCGCGGGTTGATGTAGACCATCCGCGAGTAGCCGGCCAGACCCGTGGTGTCGCCCAGGTTGCTGCCGTCACCCGGCAGGGTGGACGCGGTCTGGTGGAACCAGCCGAGGTTGGCGTCGACGAGGACCTTCTTGTCCGCGAACGCGCCGGCGTACTTCAAGGCCAGCGACGTGGTGTTCGCGCTCGTCTCCGTGAGACCGAAGTCACCCGGACGGGACGCGAGCACACCCGGCAGACCACCCGAGCGGGGGTCGACGGACAGCTTGCCCAGACCACCCGTCGAAGACGGGGTGCCGTTCAGGGCGAACGACACGTTGTGGTCCTGGTTGATGAGGTACGTCAACTTACCCATGTACTGAATGGTACGGGAGTCGGCGTAGTAGTTCGTCGCGGAGCCGGGGATGGCATCCGCGAGCGTGAAGCCGTTCTCGTCCGTGAGGGTGTTGCCGTCACCATCGACGCGCAGCGCGTTGAGCGTGCGGGTGTGCTGGTAGCGGGTGAACGACGGCGCGAAGCCGGCGAAGAACCACAGCTTGTCCTTGAGGATCGGACCACCGAGGGTGGCGCCGAAGTCGCCCAGGTTCTGCAGCTGGTTCAGGCCGGTGATGACCGTGCCCTCTTCACGAACCTGCTTGCGGGTGCCCTCGAAGGTGCCCGGCGTCCAGTTCGCGAACACGGAGCCGTGGAACTCGTTGGAGCCCGACCGGGTGACCGCGTTGATGACGCCGCCGGTGGACCGGCCGAACTCCGGCATGTAACCGCCGGTGATGATGTTCACGTCCTGCACGAACTCGATGCTCAACGGGCTGGCGTTCACGCCGAAGGCCGGGTCGTTCGTGGACAGACCGTCCACCACGTAGCCGTTCTCAGGCGAGGTCGAGCCGTTGATGGACACACCGTAGTTGTCGTTCTGGGCGCCAGGCGCGAGCTCGGCCAGGGACTCGAAGGAGCGGGTCGCGCCGCCCTTGCCACCCGGACGCGCAACGGCGATGCGCTTGATGAACTCCTGGTCGACGTTCACGCCCATCGTCGTGGAACCCACGTCGATGGTCGGGGGCGCGCCGACGATCTCCACGACCTCACCGAGCGCCTCAGGAAGGAGCTCGACGTTGACGCGGATGGTGCGGTTCAGGCGCAACTGGATGGCTGAACGAGCGTACGGCTTGAACTGCTCCTTCTCGAACCGCAGGGTATAGTCGCCGGGGGGCAACTGGGGAATGCGGTAGTTACCCTGCGCGTCGGTGACAACCGTCTGCTCGCCCTGAAGGTTGGGCGAAGTAGCGGTCACAACGACGTCAGCGGCAGCCTGCCGACTTTGAGCGTCGATCACAGTACCGATGATCACGCTCGACTGGGCGAAAGCCGCGGATCCGTACAGCAGACCTGCGGCGACAACAACTCCGGTTTCCCGGAGCACTCGGTTCAAGTGCATACCAGACCCCTCCAAGGTGGGCTGCAAGTGAAAATGACCCGGGAAAATATCCGAGGTCGAGCAGTTGTCAATAGACCGTTGCTTTTTGGTAACCAGTGGGGCAATTGCCCGATCACGCCACGACCATCGACCTTGCTTGCTTGAACCCGGAACGCGTTTCTGTATGGTAGCGCGCCCTTTCATCTGGGCGGGGCGTCGTCGATGGGTGTCCACTGGTGAAGAGGAGTCTAGTGCATGTTCGATTCAGTCCTTGACCGTGGTCAGGGGCCCAAGTCGCGGTTCGGCGTCGGGGCTACTGTCTCGGTTATCCTCCATGTGGCGCTGTTCGGCCTCTCCATCTGGCTGTCGACTCGGCCGCCGGTCGAGGAGGAGAAGGAGATTGAGGTCACGCTGAAGGCGACCATGGCACCGCCTCCGCCTCCTCCGCCTCCTCCGCCTCCTCCCGCATCTTCGACCAAGCCGAAGACGCAGCAGAAGAAGCCCAAGAAGCCGGACACCATCGTCCAGCCGAAGGAGATTCCGAAGGAGGTTCCCAAGGAAGTGGAGCCCTCCGAAGAGCCTCCCTCCGAAGAAGAGGCGAGCGAAGAAGTCGTCGAGGGCGGCGTGGAAGGTGGCGTGGTCGGCGGCGTCGTCGGTGGCGTGGTCGGTGGTGTGATTGGCGGCGTGGTCGGCGGCCAGTTGGGCGGGACGGGAACCGACGTCCTTCCGTTCGGCGCGGGCATGACGCGTCCGGAGAAACTGTCCGGTCCTCAGCCCGAGTACTCTCGTGAGGCGCTCGAGGCTCGCGTCCAGGGAACGATGATCGTGAAGTGCATCGTCACCGTGGAAGGTCGAGTGGAGAACTGCCGGATCATCAAGCCCCTGCCCCACATGGACCGGGCCGTCCTGGACGCGCTGGCGTCGTCGCGCTACAAGCCGGTCACGTTCCAGGGCCGCCCTGTGCAGGTGGACTACACCTTCACCCTGAACTTCAAGCTGCCGCGCTGAGTCCGGGCGCGTCGTTTAGAGCTAGAGCGGTATCGCCGACTACCCCGCGCTCGTGAGGAGGAGCGCTCAACCCAACCATGCAATTCACTCTCGCAGAAATCTGGGCGCATACGGGCCTCTTCGCCCGTTCGGTCATCTTCACCCTGGGCATCATGTCCATCGCCTCGCTGGTCGTGATGGCGGAGCGCATGATCGTCTTCCGCAAGACGCGGGCTGACAGCCGCAACTTCGCCGCGAAGATGGGTGCCATCCTGGCCAAGGGCGACCTGAACACGGCCGCCAACACCAACCTGGGCAAGGACGTGGGCCACCTGGGCCGGGTCATCAACTCCGGACTGACGGCGTACCGGATCAGCCCGAACAACAAGGACGTGGCGGTGGAGTCGGTGGCGCGCGCGCTGGAGCGTCAGGCGCAGCGTGAGGTCCAGAGCATGAAGCGCGGTCTGGGCCTGCTGGCCACGGTCGGCTCCACGGCGCCGTTCGTCGGTCTGCTCGGCACCACGATGGGTATCGTCAACGCCTTCCAGCTGATGGCGCAGGCGGGCTCCGGCGGTCTCGGCACCATCTCTGCCGGTATCGCCGAGGCACTCATCACGACGGCCTTCGGTCTGCTCGTGGCCATCCCCGCGGTGATGGCGTACAACTTCCTGCAGGGCTGGGTGGACGCGCGCTCGGTGGACATCTCCGAGTCGTCCAACGAGTTCCTGGACGTGGTTGCCCGCCACCTGGGTGGTGGCGCGCAGTCCTCGCACGCCGCCTGAGACGTCCCGGGCGAGCCGGGGACGACCCGATGCCCTTCACGGTGACTCTGTCTCCAGCTCTTCTTCGGGGAGCTGGAGGCCCACCGTGAAGGCGGGCACCTCCTTACCAGGAAACAGGTAAAGACATGGGAATGTCAGCAGGCCCCAAGGGGGGCGTCAAGAGCGACATCAACGTCACGCCGCTGGTCGACGTGGTGCTGGTGCTCCTCATCATCTTCATGGTCGTCACCCCGATGCTCCAACGTGGCAAGTCCGTGGAGCTCCCGAAGGCCACCGAGATCGAGAAGGAAGGAAAAGGGAAGGAAGCCGACCCGCTCATCCTCTCCATCACCCCGGACAAGAAGGTGTTCGTGGAGAATGACCAGGTGGATGAGAAGGGGCTCCAGGAGAAGCTCACCGAGGAGATGTTGAAGGATCCAGGCAAGAAGATCCTGCTCAAGGGCGACAACGCGCTCAGCGTCGGTGACGTGCGCAAGGTGCTGGACGTGGCCCGCAAGTCCAAGGCCAAGCAGATCTCCCTGGGCGTCGAGGAGAAGAAGTAATGGCCGGCCGCAAGCAACGACAGTGGGTCAAGCCCCAGGCGCAGCCGAACTCGGAGATCAACGTCACGCCGTTGGTCGACGTGGTGCTGGTGCTCCTCATCATCTTCATGGTCGTCACGCCGCTCCTCGAGAAGGACATCGTGGTGCGCGTGCCGGACACCGAGGTCGAACAGGAGCCGACGCCTCCCGACCCGGACGACCAGCAGTTGGTGGTCCAGCTCGACAAGGACGGTGGCTACTCCATCAACACGGAGAAGATTGCCCCCGCCGACTACGTGACGCGGCTCAAGCGCATGCTGGCGGCCAAGAAGGCGGACGACAAGGTCGTCTTCTTCATGGCGGATGACGCCACCAACTACGGGCGGCTCATCACCGCGCTGGACGGCGCGAAGGCCGCTGGCGCGAAGGTGTTGGGCATGGCCACGGAGCTGCCGCAGAACGCCATCATCCAGGGCACCTCGGTCGATACGCCGACCCCGCCCCCCGCACCCACGCCCTGAGACTCCTCTTCCGAAGCCTACGCTCCGGGTGGGTACGTGGTTCACATCGAGAAGCTCGTCGGCTAGAGTTCACTCCTCATGGCCGACGAGCTTCTCATTTTCGAGCAGACCATCGAAGCCCTGTTCCTGCGAGCGCTGCACGGGCGTCTGACGCCTGAGTGCAAGGCGCGCCTGCGGCAGGCAGGGCTTGATGTGGACCAGAAGCTCCGGCCGGCCTACGCCTTCGACGCGTGGATGACGTTCCTCCGCATCACCTCGGAGGAGCTCTTTCCCCAACTCCCGCTCGAGCAGGGCACCTGGAAGCTGGGCGAGTCCTATATCGAAGGCTTCCGCGAGACGATGCTGGGCCGCGCCGTGCTCTCATTGCTTCGCGTGCTGGGACCCCGCAGGACGCTGATGCGGGCTACGCAGAACTTCCGGGCTGGCAACAACTACACGGAATCCAAGCTGCGTGAGCTGGGGCCCACCCAGTTCGAACTCTGGATGAACGAGGTAGGCCCCTACCCTGCCTTTACCGCGGGCATCATCCACGCGGGGCTGCGGGTGGCCGGCGCGCAAGACATCGTCATCGAGATGTCCGGCTACGACGGCCACGCCTGCGTCTACCGAATCAACTGGAGCGAGGCCTCGGTCTCTTCCGGCGTGGCGGGCAGCGGAGACTCCAAGGCCGCCAGCAGGTCGGGGTCCATCAGCTCCCTGTAGATGAACTCCGCCAGCAAGCCCGTCACCATCCAGATGGGCAGGATGTAGAGCGAGGTCATCTGCCAGAGAATGGCGCCGGCATCCGCGTAGTACCAGATGCGGTACCCCGTGAGCCGCTCCAGCATGACGCCGGAGAAGCCCTCGAAGAGCAGGATGACCACTCCGTACACGGCGGCGCGCAAGCCCGTGTGCTGGTACAACATCCAGCGGTAGAGCGGCTCGATGAAGCAGAAGCACGCCACGCCGTAGATGACGAACATCCACAGCGAGCACTGCCCGTACGCCGTGGCGATGGGCGTGTCCCAGATGGCGTTGAGCCCCAACCGGTCATCCACGCGCCATTGGAAGCGGAAGAGCGCCTCCAGCAGCGGTACGTGCTGGGCAATCCGCACCAGGTTGTAGAAGAAGATTTCGGCGCTGAGCCCCACCATGCCGTAGAGGCAGAAGCGGAACACGCCGAACGCCACCTTCATCCGTTGGCCACGTTTGATGTCCGCCCTGCGGATGCGAACCTGCCGGCGCTGACGAACGACCCCCGATTCCACTGCAGCCTCTGCCCCCATTGCGTCCCCCAAGGTGGGTGAAACGCTACCGGACTCGTCAGGGCATGGCTAGTCCTGGCTTCACAAATACCACGGGACTGAAACTCCGCCTCCCGAGGCTGAGATGGGCATCCGCTGCCGTGGATTGGCGCGCGCGAGCCGATGCCTGGGGTGGGACTCGGTACGTGCATTGCTGAAGGACTCCGCGCGGCACGGCGAGAGGACGGGACATGCTGGCGAGGGTGCGGTCGGGGGCGTTGATGGGTATCGACGTGGTGGTGGTGGAGTGTGAGGTCGACATGGCGCTCGGCCTCCCCTACTTCAACGTCGTGGGGCAGGCGGAGGGAGCGGTCCGGGAATCGAAAGTCCGCGTCATCTCCGCGCTGAAGAACACGGGCTTCGAGCTTCCCCAGAAGCGAATCACCGTGAATCTGGCGCCCGCGGATTTGAAGAAGGAAGGCGCGGCGTTCGAGCTGCCCATCGCATTGGGCGTCCTGGCCGCCGCGAAGCTGATGGACGAAGCCCCCCTGGGACGGCTTCTCTTCGGGGGCGAGCTGTCCCTGGACGGCACGCTCCGCCCCATCAAAGGGGTGCTTCCGTTGGCGGTGGCGGCGCTCAACGGCGGCTTTGAAGGCGTCATGGTGCCCTGGGCCAACGCGGCCGAGGCGGCGCTCGTCGAAGGACTGCACGTCTTTCCCGTGAAGACCCTGCGGGAGGCGGTGGAGCACCTGACGGGGGTTTGCAGCATCACGCCCTATACGCGGCAGCGTGAGCCCAGGCTCCTGGCACCAACGGGACAAGCGCCTGACATGTCCGATGTGCGCGGACAGGCAGACCTGAAAATCGCCCTCGAAATCGCCGCGGCGGGGGGCCACAACGTCCTGATGTCCGGGCCACCGGGCTCGGGGAAGACGATGCTGGCGCGGCGCCTGCCCGGCATCTTGCCGGAGATGACGTTCACCGAGGCCATGGAGGTGACGAAGGTCTACTCGGTGCTGGGGTTGCTGGGCGAAGACCACGCCTTGATGCGCGAGCGCCCCTTCCGCGCGCCGCACCACACCCTCTCCGACGCGGGGCTGGTGGGAGGTGGCCTCTCGGCGAGGCCCGGCGAACTCTCGTTGGCGCACAATGGCGTGCTCTTCCTCGATGAGCTTCCGGAGTTCCGGAAGAACGTGCTGGAAGTGCTGCGCCAGCCCATGGAGGAAGGCGTCATCCACCTGGCACGCGCCAACCAGAACATCACCTATCCCTGCCGGGTGATGTTGGTGGCCGCGATGAACCCCTGCCCCTGCGGCTACTACAACGTCCCCAACCGCCCCTGCACGTGCGGCGAGCAGCGCGTCTTCGACTACATGACGCGCGTCAGCGGGCCCCTGTTGGACCGCATCGACATCAGCCTGCAGACGCGCCCGGTGGAGTATCACCACATGGCCCGCTCGACGGTCCAGGAACCCTCGAGCCGCTATTACCGCGAGCGCGCCCAAGTCGCGCGCGAGCGTCAACGCGCCCGCTATCGCGATGAGCCGGGAATCCACTGCAACGCCCAGCTTCCCGCGCACCTGCTGCGCCGGTACTGCGACATGAGCGAACGGGCCGAGCACATGCTGCAGCAGGCGGTGCGGATGTTCGGCCTGTCCGCGCGAGCCCATGACCGCCTCATGAAGCTGGCGCTCACGCGGGCAGACCTCGAGGGACACGAGCGCATCGAGCAGTCCGACATGCAGCTCGCCATCAACTGCCGCATGCTGGACCGACGCGGGGCGATGCAAGGCAAGCTTCACGGCGCCCGCCCTGCCCCTCCGCCAGACGCCGCCGTCTGGCGGAACACCGGCCCCTCCGGCAGGGCCAGCCCGCTGGAGGACCTGGATGGCTGAGGACTGCCGCGCGCGGCAGTGCATCAGTGCGTCGCGGGCTCCGCGTGAGACGCCGTCGTCTGGAAGCGGGGCTCCGGGATGGACGGGGTCTCTCCGCCCACCGGCGAGGCGTGGGTGGACTGGAGCCGATCCAAGCGAGGCGAAGGGCCGGTGATGATGCGCGCCGACTTGCCAAACGTCAGGTACGAGTAGGCCCAGTTGAGCAGCACCGCCAGCCTGCTGCGGAAGCCGATGAGGAAGGTGATGTGGATGAACAGCCAGGCCATCCAGGCACCGAAGCCCGCCTGCTTGAAGCGACGGAAGGCGATGCCCACGGCGTGGCCACGGCCAATCACCGCGTAGGAGCCACGGTCCCAGTAGGAGAAGGGCTCCATCGGCTTGCCCTGCAACTGGCAGCGGATGTTGTGGGCGGCGTGCTTGCCTTCCTGCATGGCCGCGGGAGCAAGGCCTGGCACCGGCTTGCCCTCCGCATCATTGAGCGAGGCCAGGTCGCCAACGACGAAGACTTCATCGTGACCTGGCACGGTCAGCTCGGGCGTCACGAGCACGCGCCCGGCCCGGTCGAGTTCGACGCCCAGCGACCTGGCCACGGGCGATGCCGCCACGCCCGCGGCCCACAACACCGTCCGCGCGGGGATGAACTCCTTGCCAATGAAGACGCCTTGCTCGGTGATGTTGGTGACCCGAGCCCCCGTGCGAACCTCCACCCCCAGCTTCTCGAGCGTGCGGCAGGCCTTCTGTGACAGGTCATCCGGATAGACAGGCAGGACCCTGTCCACACCCTCGATGAGGATGATGCGCGCATCGCGCGGGTCGATGTTCCGGAAGTCCCCTGAAAGCGAATGCCGGCTGATTTCCGCCAACGAGCCCGCGAGCTCTACACCCGTGGGGCCCGCGCCGATGATGACGAAGTTGAGCAGCGAGCGACGAATCTCCGGGTCCGTCTCCCGCTCCGCCAGCTCGAAGGCCACCAGGATCCGCCGGCGAATCTCCACCGCGTCCTCAATGGACTTCAGGCCAGGGGCGAACTGAGCCCAGGCGTCATTGCCGAAGTAGGAGTGCGTGGCTCCCGTGGCGATGACGAGGTAGTCGTACCTCAGCTCTCCATCGGTGAGCAGCACCCGCTTGCCGGCGGTATCCACGCCCGTCACTTCCGCCAGCACCACCGCCACCTGGTGCTGCCCCAGCACCGCGCGGAGCGGCGCCGCAATCTCACTGGGACTCAGCGTCGCCGTGGCCACCTGATAGAGCAGGGGCTGGAACAGGTGATGATTCTGCCGGTCCACCATCGTGACACGCACGGGTGCCTTGTAGAGATGGCGGGCGGCATAGAGGCCGGCAAAACCACCGCCGAGGATGACCACATGGGGCACGTCTTCGCGCTTTGATTTCGGGCTCACGCAGGGAAGTTCATGCCTGCCCAGCTCATCTTCAACGCAAAGCACCATCCGCCATGCCGCCATGCGTGGGCTCCCATACTTGTTTCTCATGCGACTGCCGGAACGGCGCGCGCACACTCCACGCTACCGGACACACAGCCACGCACCTGGACACCTCGACGCTCATCTCTCAGGGGGGAGCGGGCGGCACAGGGGTTGCTTTCCTGTCTGTCCGCTGCGCTGGTGGCGCCATGACGGCGTCCCTGGACGCGGCATCCAACACAGCAAGGGCGGCGAGGGAGTGGCAGACGCGATGAGCAAGCTGGCGGAGAAGCTGAAGGCGGTGGCGGCGGCGGTGGCGAGCATCGAGAAGCAGTTCGGACGAGGCTCGGTGATGACGTTGGGCGGAGAGGCGCGCGAGCAGAAGGTGGCCGTCATCCCCTCCGGCTCGGTGGGAGTGGACCGCGCGCTGGGCGTGGGCGGCTACCCGAGGGGCCGTGTGGTGGAGGTCTTCGGGAACGAGTCCTCGGGCAAGACGACGCTCACCCTGCACGCGATTGCCCAGGTGCAGGCAGCGGGAGGCGTGGCGGCCTTCATCGACGCGGAGCACGCGCTGGACGTGTCCTATGCACGAAAGCTGGGCGTCCGAGTGGAGGAGTTGCTCGTGTCGCAGCCCGACACCGGCGAACAGGCGCTGGAAATCACGGAGCACCTGGTGCGCTCCGGCGCGGTGGACCTCATCGTCGTCGACTCCGTGGCGGCCCTGGTGCCACGGGCCGAAATCGAAGGGGAGATGGGAGACGCGCACATGGGCGTCCAGGCGAGGCTGATGAGTCAGGCGCTGCGCAAGTTGACGGGCGCGGTGAGCCGGTCGGGCACGTGCATCATCTTCATCAACCAGATTCGCATGAAGATTGGCGTGATGTTCGGCAATCCGGAAACCACCACCGGCGGCAATGCGCTGAAGTTCTACGCCTCCGTGCGCATGGAGATTCGCCGCACGGGCAACATCAAGGACGGAGACGCCGTGGTGGGCTCGAAGGCGCGAGTGAAGGTGGTGAAGAACAAGGTCGCCCCGCCCTTCCAGGAAGCCGAGTTCGACCTCATGTATGGCAGCGGCATCCACCGCGTGGGGGAAGTGCTCGACCTCGGCGTGGCCACGGGCCTCATCGAGAAGTCGGGCAGCCACTTCAGCCTGCGGGGAGAGCGCATCGGCCAGGGACGGGAGCGCGCCGCCGAGTGGCTGCGCGAACACCCCGACGTGCTGGAAGCGCTGGGCAAGGAGCTCACGGGGACCTCCGCCCTGCCTTCCCCGACTGCACCGGTGGAGGTCGCGGCCGCCTAGACGGAGGACGCCAACGCGTCCAGGGCGACAGGGACGGCGAGCTTGCGCTGACCGACACTCAGCACGAGCCCGCCGTCGGGCCCCTCCTCCAGGAGCAGCCCGAGCTGGTACTGCGCGTCGCGGGAGAGACGCGCCTGGGCCCGCCCCTGCTTCACGCGGCAGGACAGCACGCCGTCCGCGTCCAGATGCAGGCTGGCGACGTCCAGCGCCTCCGCAGTGCGATCACTCAGGCGCACGGACACCCGCTCGTTGGGAGTGACGTCCACGGTCCGGACCTCGTAGGCGGCGCCTTCCACCTGGATGAAGCACCAGTCGTTGCCAATGCGGAGCTGGTAGCGGCCCGCTTCGTCCAGCACGAGCGAGGCGTTGAAGAGTTCGATGATCTTGGGATGGAGGATGGGCTCGTCGTCGTGCCACCAGCGCATCCTGGCGTCGAGGCGGATGCCGCTGTCCTCACGGGTGTGCCAGCGCTTGCCGGGAGGCGGCTGTCCAGTGGGTGGTTGCATGACGTCTCTCATCTGCGCGTGGAGCGCGAAGGTTTCAAGCCCATGAAACGTGAGGCACTACCAGTTCCGGACAAGTTCCGTGTAGCCGCGGAAGGCCACGGCTCCCCAGAAGTTCACCAGCACGCCAAGCGCCACCGCGGCCAGCACCGCCCGACTCCGCAGGGACCAGCCACCCAATGCGAAGAGCAGGAGCAGGTAGGGCGTGTAGTCGAGGCTGAACCGGAAGCCGAACTGCATGTAACCGGTGTTCTGGTAGAAGAGCCCGGGCAGCGCGCACACCGCCACGGTGAGCCACACCGGCCAATGCAGGCGCGGGCGCGTCTTCGGTACCAACAGGAAGACGAGCAGCGGCAGCGTCAGCAGCAGCGTCAGCCCGTGCGGGTCATATCCCAGCTTCAACGGCGACAAGGACACCGAGGGCAGCTTGAAGAAGGCCGCCTCCAGGTTTCGTGGCAGGTACTCCCAATTGAAGAGCCCCGTGCGGTCGATGTCCACGTTGACGCGGTTGTTGAAGAGGTATGCGTGCCCGAACTCGCTCAGCCGGCCGTAGCGGTAGACGTTGTAGGCGGCCGCGAGCGCCGCCAACGGCGCGGCGCCCAACGTGAAGAGGCCCAGCTTCTTCGCGGCGGGCTTCCAGTTCCGCGCCAGGGCCTTGAGCTGCGCCAGACGAGGTTCCGGCCCGGGACACAGCGCCTCCAGCACGAAGAAGAGCCCCGTGAAGAGCAAGGGCGTCCGCGTGAGCGTCGCCATGGAGAAGAACAGGCCCGCCAGCAGCGGGCGATGCGCCCGGACGGCGTTGCGAACGTAGAGACAGGTGAGCGCCACGCCCATCACCTCGGCGCTGAACCAGACCTCTCCTCGGATGGCGCAGTAGAAGAACAGGGTGCCGAAGGCGAGGATGAGCGCCAGGGCCACGTTCTCGTTGCGGTTGCGCTCCGTCTCCCCTTCCTTCGCCAGGAAGCGCAACAGCGAGAAGAAGAGCGCCACCGCCAACGCACCGACGACGACGCCGAACGAGGTGTCATTGAACTGATAGCCGTGCAGTGCGACGAAGGGCAACATCGCCACCGCGGGGAAGGACGGGAAGCTCACGAACCAGCGGTCCGTTGGGAGCGGGCGCCCGGTGCAACGGACCTTGTCGCCGTTCACCATGCGGACGCAGGCCCAATCCTCCATGTTGGGCAGCACCTGCGGGTCCACGTCCAGCCGCCCCTCCAGCCACGCCTGGGCCTGGTAGACGAAGTGAGGCGCGGCGCTCTGGCGCAGGAAGCGCTGGGAGCTGAAGCTGGCGAGCACCACGAAGGCGACCACGAACAGCGCCACCTCCACGCGGTAGGCGGACAGCCACACGCGCGTGACGTTCAGCGGCAGTCCTCCCGACATGGGGGTACCCGGTGAGGACGCGGGCTCGGGTGACACCGAAGGCGAGGCGGCTTCAGGCTCGGAGGAAGGGACTGGCGCGCTGGCGGCCGCGGGCCCCGCATCCTGCTGCGGAGCGACGGGCGCGACAGCGGGCGCTCCTGACGCGACCGGTTCGGAAGCTCCCGGTTCGGAGGAGGACGGACGGGGGCGCTTGGACTTGGAACGGCTCATGGGGTAGCGGACGCGGCGAGCAGGTGCTGCCGCAGCATTTCAAGCGTGTGGGAAGCGGCGAACAGGCGCACGCGATCTCGGTCGCCGGTGACAGAGATGCGCTCACAGCGGGTGGGCACGCCAGGCGCCGACAGCGCGCAGTACACAGTGCCGACCGGGTCCTCCCGCGTGCCGCCACCCGGGCCCGCGTATCCCGTCACCGACAAGCCATGGGTCGTGCCGCAAGCAGCGCGCACGCCCTCCGCCATGGCCTCGGCCGTCTCGCGCGAGACAGCCGTGTGTCGTGCGAGCACGCCGGGAGGGACGCCCACCCATGCGGATTTCATCTTCTCCGAATACACCACCGCGCCGCCGATGAAGACCTCGCTGGAACCCGGCACGGCCGTGAGCTGCTGGGCGATGAGGCCACCGGTGCAGCTCTCCGCCACCGCCAGGGTGGCACCCGCCCGACGAAGCGTTTCGAGGACCACCGCGGCGTACGCCTCCGAGTCCACACCGAAGAGCTTCGTGCCCAGCAGCTGACGGCACTCCACCTCCACGGCGGCGAGCGCGGCATCCGCCTCCGCTTGCGAGGGGGCCTCCGCCATCAGCTTCAGGTGGTTTTCGGGTGCATGGGTCCGGAAGCCGAACACGATGCGGGGATGCCGGGGGCCCATGGGCGCGACCGCCAGGTCGAGCTCCGACTCCGGGATGCCCACCGTGCGCAACAGCCGGAAGGCCCGGTAGGTGCGCTCGGGGCGTGCGTCCAGCGTGGCGCGGATCCGCGGCAGCACCTCGCCTTCCAGGAGCGCCTTGAACTCACGGGGCACCCCCGGAAGGAAGAACACCTGGGCGCCTCCCAGCGTCATCAAGACGAGCGGCGCGGAGCCCTCGGGGTTCCTCACGGGCTCGGAGCCTCGAGGGACGCGGGCCATGCGCAGTGCGCTTGGGTTGGGCGACAGGCCTCGCGCGGCGTAGCGCTGGCGCAGCCAGTCGAGGACCTGGGCATCCTCCTCCAGCGGCACCCCCGCGGCCTCCGCGGCGCATTCGAGGGTGAAGTCGTCCGACGTGGGACCCAGTCCTCCCGACACCACCACCACGTCCGCACGCGAAGCGGCTTCCTTCAGCGCCTGGGTGATGTCCGGCCGCACGTCTCCCACCAGGACCACGCGCTCCACCTTAACGCCAAGGTCAAAGAGGCGGGCCTCCAGGTACGTGCTGTTCGTGTCCGTAATGAGGCCGGTGACGAGCTCGTCACCGGTGCACAGCAGCTCGACGCGCATGGGCCGCGCATCCTAGCGGCAGCCGGGCGACTGGGCACGGACCGAAGCGCCCCCCAGCCGCAACGCCCCCTGGTCTGGAAGGGGGCCGGGCGGGAAACAGCGGCCTCCAGGTCAGAGGTACGCGGGCCCGTCGTTGCCCTGGGTGGACTCCGTGTCCTCTTCTTCCTCGTCGTCGATGACCGTGGCCACAGCGACCGCGGCCACCGCGCAGGGGTCCGCCACCTTGCGAGCAACCAGCCGGCTGCGAACCAGCATCGCCGACTCCACCAGCCCCAGCGCGAGGTAGGCGCCGCAGCACGCCACCAGCACCCAGGCCGGGTGCAACTGGGTCGCGATGACCGTGCCGCCCACCACCACGAGCATGAAGGCCAGGGCGCTCTTCCGGTTGGGCCGCGTGTCCTTGAAGGTGCGGTAGCGCACCGTCGACACCATCAGCAGGGAGAGTCCCGCCACCGCCACCGCCATGGGCACCAAGGCGCCGTCGGCCAGGGGCTCCCCCTGCGTCGCCGCGTGGTGGGAGATGATGACGGAGACCAGCATGCCGGCCGCCACGGGGATGGGCAGGCCCACGAAGAAGCTGCCACCACCTCCGTGCGGGTTGCGCGCCGCCAGCACGTTGAAGCGCGCCAGCCGCAATGCGCCACAGGCCGCGAACGAGAACGCGATGAACAGCCCCACGAAGCCCAGGGGCTCAAGCGCCCACTTGTACACCAGGAGGGAGGGCGCCGCCCCGAAGGAGATGACGTCCGCCAGGCTGTCGAGCTGCACGCCGAAGTCGCTCTGCGTCTTCGTCAGCCGGGCCACCCGGCCATCGAAGCCGTCGAAGAACATGGCGAAGAAGATGGCCAGGGCCGCCTGATACAGCTGCACCGGTTCGGCGTCCCCTGTGCACAAGGTGATGGCGTAGAAGCCGCAGAAAATGGACGTGACGGTGAAGAGATTCGGCAGCACGAACATCAGTTTCCGCAACTTCATCATTCCCTCGACTTCCTCTGATGGCCGTGACTTCCCGGCGGCAGGACGGCGGGTGAACCGACCTTAGCAGGGTTTTATTTTTGAGAAGGAGGATGCATGGACGCTTCGCGGTGGGTGGTGTGGGTACTGGTCGCTGGAATCGCCCTCGTTCTTTGGAACGTCCTTTGGGTCGTGGCCGTGCGGCGATGGTACCGACCCAGGGCGGAGTTGCCCCAGGTCCTCCGCGCCCGCTGCGAGGACGGTTGGGAGCTGGTGATTCACGCGCGGCGCGCGACCGTGCGCCGATTCGAGGAGCCCGTGCTGCTGTGCCACGGGCTCGCGGCGAACCGGTTCACCTTCGACTTCGAGCCCCCCTACTCCGTCGCGCACTACCTGACCGAAGCGGGTTTCGATTGCTTCAGCGTCGAGTGGCGCGGCACCGGGCACTCACGCCAGCCGCCTCGAGGCCGGAGGTACACGGACTTCACCATCGACGACCACATCGTCCAGGACGGCCCCGCGCTGTTGGAGCTGGCGTTGAAGGAGACGGGTGCGAAACGCGCCTTCTGGCTCGGCCATTCCCTGGGCGGGCTGGTGGGCTACGGCGTCGGCCAAGGCCCGCACGGGGAGAAGCTTGCGGGGTTGCTCACGCTGGGCGCGCCCGTGCACTTCAAGTCGGAGCCCTTCCTGCGTACCCTCATCTCCATGGGCGTCCGCGCCGCCTGGCCCGCACGCTTCCGGCAGGAGTGGATGAGCGCAAGCCTCGCGCCCTTCCTGGGATACGTCACCCTGCCCCTGTCGGACCTGCTGGTGAACCCCGAGCACATCCCCCCCCGCATCCAGCGGCAGGTCTACGCGAACATGATGTCGTCAATGAGCCGCAAGGTGCTGCTCCAGTTCCAGGACTGGATTGAGCACGACGTGTTCCGCTCCTTCGACCACGCGAAGGACTGGCGCGCCGGCATCGCGCAGCTCCAGCTTCCGCTGCTCGTCATGGGCGGCAGCTCGGACCGGCTGGCCACGCCGGCCAACGTGGAGTCGCAGTTCGCGCTCGCCACCGCGCCCGACCGCACGCTGCACATCTTCGGCACGGACCACGGTGACAAGATGGACTACGGACATGGGGACCTCATCTTCGGCACCGGCGCGCCGTCGGAGGTCTACCCCGTCGTCCGAGAGTGGCTGGAGCGACATGCCTCCGCCCTGCCCGCCGCCATCACCGACCCCGCCCCCGAACAAGTGGAGGAGGCGCCTCGCGAGCCGGAGCGCTCCGTCCCCTGAGCATCCAGTCGGCGGGAGCAACGTTTGTCGCCGTGCGGGCTCACTTCGGACTGGCGTGGACACACCGCGCCGACAGGCCTCGCGTGTCCTCGGAGCGGAATTCCTTCAAGTGCACCTGCGTGGTGCCCTCGCACTCCGCATGGATGAACCCCGACTCCAGGCCACTCGCGGAGAGGGATTCCACGCGCAGTTCGCCGTTTCCCAGAGCGCCCAGCGCCGTCGCCGCCCCTTGAATGTCCACGTTGGCGGCGTTCATGCGCGCCAGGGTGTCCGTCAGCAGGCCCACGTACCCGCAGGTCTCCAGCTTCGCGCCCCGCAGTGACACGCGGGCATTCTGAGCCGCGAGGACACACGCGCCCTGCGCATCGCGCACCACGACGCCCTCCACGTCCGCTTCGACCTGACGCAGGTGCAGGCCATCCCCGGTGACACCGTCGGCCGTGTGCACCCGGCGGATGTCCACGTCGCGGAGCCGCAGCTTCCCGCGCAGCGCCATCACCCCGTACTCGGCGGCGCCGTCCACCCGAACGCCCTGGACGTCCAGGTCCCCGCCCGAGAACTGAAGCCCTCCATAGGCGCCGCTGTCCCGAATCACGATGTCTCGAAGCCGGGCGCGCGACACCAACAGTCCCATTCCAGCCCGAGTGGCCCGCACCGACGTGAAGCGGTGCACATCAAGCCTGCGTGCTCGCATGGAGGACACGCCGTACTCGTGCCCCATCACGGAGACCTCATCCAGGATGAGGGTGCCGTCCATCACCGAGAAGGCCGCCGCCTGCCCACCTTCCGCGGTGGAGCGCCGCACCTCGGCGTACGCGCCATCCACGCCCACTGCTGTCGCGGCACCCGTGAACTGGAGGGCCTCCAACGTGGCCCGCACGTCCGCGCCGCGCAGCCGCACGGCACGACGGTAGGGGCCGGTGAAGGTGCTCGCGCGGATGTGGGCCTCTACGGTGACTCCGGACTGCCTCGGGCCTCCCTGCCGCGCTCCAGCGCCCGTGCCAGCTTCGCTGTCGTGGTGGGCGCGCTCGGCGCCGTCCGTGTTCGACAGCACCTCGGGCGTGAACGAGGCGTCTCGCGGTGACGATGGCTCGCCACCCTCCGGAGACGGGGCGCGCCCACTTTCGAGCAGCACCCCCACCGTGGTCGCTGGCGCCGCCTCAAACCGACTGTCCTCCACGTCCAGCCGCCCCGCCGCCACACGCACCGCTCCCGTCACCTGCCCGCTGAAGCCCACCCGCCTCAGCCGGACACGACCGCCGTCCGTGAGCTCCAGCCCCCAAAGCCCACCCTGGACGACCAGGTCCGACAAATACGCATCTTTGCTCACCCGAAGCGCCGCGCGAGCGGAGTCCTCCGCGTGCAGAACCACCCCCGGCCCCTGCCCCTCCACCCGGACGCCGGGTGGGATCAGGAAAGGCCCCGAGTAGCGTCCGGGGGCTACCCGCACGGTCAGGCCCCCGGGCCGCGCCAGTGCCTCGCCAAGGCGGCGCAGCGGGCGCTCACGCGAGCCGTCGCCAGGCTCCGCTCCAGCCGCATCCACCCAGAGGGGGTCGGGAGCAGCGGACGACGCAGGCGGTGGCGCCCCGCGAGGCGCCGGGCTCCGGCAGGCGCTGGCGAGCAGCAGGATCAAGACCAGGAAGGTTCGAAAACGCACGCAAGCGAGCATCCTAGCGCCTTCCCGCCGGAGTTGACGCGAACGCGATCAGACCCCCTTCTCAAGTGATCAATATTCCAAAGACTTTCTTGAAAACACGATCACACACGGCTTTTTCCAATTCACCGCGAATGGGTGGCGACGATGTATCGGAAAGCGACGCGCCACGCTCTTCCTACGCCCGGTGTTTCAGAGGGCCAACTTTTCGTCTGGAGGCCGATTTTCCGGCTCCAAACCGCGGTCGGCATTGACAGGGAAAAGAGCGATTTGTTACCACCAGCCGGGTTAAAGCACTTCAAGGCCAGACAACGGACGGAGGGGCGTAATGACCAAGGCAGAGCTCGTCGAGGTGGTGGCGGCGCAGACACGTCTCACCAAGAAGTCGGCGGCGCAGATCCTCGACATCGTCTTCACCAACATCGGTAAGGCGGTGAAGAAGGACGCCCGCTTCAGCTACCCCGGCTTTGGAACCTGGTCGGTCCGGTCGCGCAAGGCTCGCAAGATTCGCAACCCGCAGACCAACGAGATGATGAAGCTCAAGGCGTCGAAGACCATCGGCTTCCGGCCCGCCAAGGAGCTGAAGAACTCCCTCTAGGACACCGCCCAGGGACTTCGCTCAGGGGCGCTCACCCGAAAGGGGGCGCCCCTGTTGCGTTGCGGGGTAGCGCCCGCCGGGCCCCCGGGCCACGGACGGCATGGGCTCCGGAGGCGGCTCCGCGTCACCCAGCGCATCCAGCGGGTCCATGGGCTGGCCGTCGCGCCACAGCTCGAAGTGGAGGTGGACGCCGGTGGCGAGCCCCGTCTCCCCCGCGAGTCCCACGGCGTTGCCTCGCTCCAGCACCTCGCCCGGGGCCACCAGCACGCGGGACAGGTGGCTGTAGCGCGTCACCCAGCGGCCGTCGTGTTGGACCGCCACCTGGAGGCCGTGGTCGCCATTGTGGCTCGCACGCAGCACCACGCCCTTGTCCGCCGCGTAGATGGGCTGGCCCTGCGTCGCGGCCAGGTCGACGCCCAGGTGGCGTCGGTGCACGCCCGTCACGGGGTGCCAGCGGTAGCCGAAGAGGCTGGTGACGGACACCGGCTCCACCGGCCAGGTGAAGCGCGGAAGCCGCTCCTCGGCGGGCTCGGGCGGCTGCTCCAGGCGGCGCAGCTCGGCGGTGCGCAGCGCCAGTCGGCCCACGCGCAACACCACCGCCTCGGCCAGGGGTGCCGGCATGTCGCCGTAGGTGAAGCCGTCCCGCTCCAGCTCGGCCTCCAGGACGCTCTGGGCCTGCAGCAAATCATCCGAGCCGACGCGCGGCGCCGCGGGACGCGACAGGAAGCCATCCAACGCGAAGGTCACCTGCTCCCAGTTCTCCACCTGGGCGGCGGGCATCGTCCCGCCTCGCGCCACCTGCTGACGGAGGCCCTGCGCTCGCGACGCGAAGGCGGCGAGCACGGCATGCAGCTCCGGTGCGGTCTCAGGCGCGGGCGGACGCACTCGGAGGGGCGCGGGCGCGGCATCCGGCGCGCGCGGCCGTGAAGCCGAGGTGGCGTAGAGCTCCTCGAAACTCATCTTCGGCTCCGCGCCACGGGTAGCGCAGGCACAAACACCAACAAAGGCGAGGAGGCTGAGGCGGCGCACGGCGGTGCGAGCCTACCATGCCCCGCCTGGAGCGCTCCTTCCCCACCCCGCGCGCGCCCAGGGGTGTCCACGGGCGCGAGTTTCACCCCAAGGCTTTGCTCAGCCCACGGCGCGGCGGATGCGCCGCAGGGCTTCGTCGATGTCGGCGGCGGACACATCCAGGTGGGTGACGAGGCGGAGCGTCCGCGGAGCGCCCGCGGGGTTCGTCAGGACCCCGTGCTGCTCCAGGCGCGCCACCATCTCCAGGGCGGGCCGGGAGAACTCCGCGAAGAGCATGTTGGTCTCCACCCGCGAAGCGTCGACCTTCACGCCAGGAAGCTCCGCCAGCCCCTCCGCCAGCCTGCGGGCGTTCGCATGGTCCTCCGCCAGCCGCTCCACATGGTGCTCCAGTGCATGGAGCGCCGCCGCCGCCAGGATGCCCGCCTGCCGCATGCCACCGCCCAGCCGCTTGCGCAGCCGGCGCGCCTCGCGAATGACGTCCGCGCGTCCCGCCAGGGCCGAGCCCACCGGAGCACCCAGGCCCTTCGAGAAGCACACGGACGTCGTGTCCGTCAGCGCGGCCCAGGCGGACACCGGCACGCCCAGGGCGACACCGGCGTTGAAGAGCCTGGCCCCGTCCAGGTGGACGACCAACCCCGCCTTGCGCGCCGCTTCCACGACGGCCCGGAAACGCGCCACCGGCCACACCGAGCCGCCACCCCGGTTGTGCGTGTTCTCCAGCGACAGCAGGCGCGTGCGCGGGTTGTGGATGTTGTCCTCGCGCACGGCCGCGCTCACGTCCTCCGGCGACAGCAGGCCACGCTGTCCCGGCAGTGGCTGCGGCTGCACGCCCCACAAAGCAGGCACCGCGCCCCCTTCGTAGTGGAGGATGTGGCTGCCTGCCTCGGTGAGCACCTCGTCTCCCGGCCGGCAGTGCGCGCCGATGGCCAGCTGATTGGCCTGCGTCCCCGAGGGCACGAAGACAGCGGCCTCCAGGCCGAGCCGCTCGGCCACCAGGGCCTCCAGGCGGAGCACCGTGGGGTCTTCGCCATAGACGTCATCGCCCACCTCGGCTTCGGCGATGGCGCGCCGCATGGCGGCCGTGGGCTGGGTGACAGTGTCGGAACGGAAGTCGATGCGCTTCATGAATCTCCCCGAATGGGTGCGTCCAACCGGAGCTTGGGCTCGCAGCCGGTGTGACATACAACGGCGCCGTGCCTGGACGTGAGACAGTCACTGAGAAGCGAAAGCGCGCGCTGCGGGTGATGGACCGCCTGGCCGCGGACATGCCGGATGCCCGCATCGAGCTGGACTACCGGACGCCCCTGGAGCTGCTGGTGGCCGTCATCCTCTCCGCGCAGTGCACGGACAAGCGCGTCAACCTGGTGACGCCGGCCCTCTTCCAGCGCTTCTCCGACGCCCGGGCCTACGCGGAAGCGGAGCCGTCGGACGTGGAGCCCTTCATCCGCACCTGCGGCCTGTACCGCGCCAAGGCGAAGAACATCGTCGCGGCCGCCCGGGCGCTGGTGCGGGAGCACGCCGGGCAGATTCCCTTGCAGCGGGACGCGCTGGAGAAGCTGCCAGGCGTGGGCCGCAAGACGGCGGGCGTGGTGTGCATCCACCTGGGAGGCGACGCGGCGTTCCCCGTGGACACGCACGTGAAGCGGCTCGCCTTCCGGCTCGGGTTCACCACGAAGGCGGACCCGGACAAGGTGGAAGCCGACATGCAGGCCGTGCTGCCGTCGGAGCGGTGGACCCTGGGCCACCAGCTCCTGGTGTGGCACGGGCGGCGGACCTGCTTTGCCCGCTCGCCCGCGTGTGAGCGCTGCGTCGTCGCGGACCTGTGCCCGAAGAAGGGCGTGAAGGGCCAGAAGGACGCCAGCGCTACGGAGACGCCGGCGCGCTCACCTCGCGCTCGCGCGAAGTCTTGAGGCGCTTCATCCGCTTGCGGATGAACTCGCGCTTCAGCGACGAGATGTGGTCCACGAAGACGGTGCCGTCGAGGTGGTCCGTCTCGTGCTGCACCGCGATGGACAGCAGCCCGTCACAGCGCAGCGTCTGCTCCTGACCGTCCGGGTCCAGGAACTTCACGGTGACCACGGCGGCCCGGTCCACATCCGCGGCCTCGCCGGGGATGGACAGACAGCCCTCGTTGTAGGTCGTGTCGCCTTCCATGGCGATGATCTCCGGATTGATCATCGCAAGGGGCTTCAGCTCCGGCTGGCTGTGCGTGGTGTCCAGCACGATGACGCGCTGGAGCACGCCGATTTGCGGGGCGGCCAGGCCCACGCCTTCAGCGGAGTACATCGTTTCGAACATGTCCTTCACCAGCGTGCGGGTGGAGTCATCCACCTTCGCCACCGGCTTGGCCTTCTGCTTCAGGACAGGGTCGGGCCAGATGAGGATCTCGCGGACCATGGACGCCGTCTTAATCTCCCCGGAGCGCACGGGCAACCGCTCCGGGTGAGCCGCCTCGCACTCCCGGGAGGCCGTCCGTCCAACGGGCGTCAGTCGAGCAGGCTCCGGGCGTACTCCGCGCGCAGCCGGTCGTCACCCAGGGCCTGGGCGGCCTCGGCGAGCACGGTGCGAATCTGCTGCGCGCGGTGCTGGAGCGCCGGGTCGGGGTGCCCCGCGAAGCGCAGGGGGTGGAACTCGGCGGCCAGCAGCGTGTAGGCGCGCTTGACCTCCTCGCCCCCCGCCGAGCGGGCCAGCCCCAACACCGTGAAGTAGTCCGCGTCCTGGACCTCCTCGAACTTGGCCTCCAGGCGCCGGACGTCCAGCTCCGGCGGCAGGTCGCCCGCGTCCGCATCCGTGGCGGGCTCCAGCGAGACGAGCCCCAGCGTCCGCGCCACCGCGAGCGACTTCAAGGCCGTGTCCTGCGGCAGCCCCGCCCCCAGGAGCAGCGCCTCCAGCGTGTGCTCTCCGTCCACCTGGGACAGGAGCTGGAGGTCCCGTGAAGGCAGGCCGAAGTCATCCGGGACCAGGTGGATATCGCCGCGGGTGACGCGCGCGCGCAGGCTTCCCGCGGCCTCCAGCAGGGATTCGGAGGTGAGGGTGTTGCGCAGGGCCTCGGCCAGCAGGTGCAGCGGCGGACGTGTGGCGGCGGCGAGCGCCACCTCGTGCGGCGCCGGCTCTGGCACCAGGCGGTAGAGCGTCGAGGGCTCCGCCAGCGCGTCCAGGAAGACCTGCTCGGTGTAGCGCTGGACCAGGGGCACCGCTTCGGATTCCCGCAGGTAGCCCCGGCCCCGCAGTGCGTCCAGCAGCGCGGCCGTGGTGGCGCTGCGCACCAGCCGCAGCTCCCCTTCCTGCCGCGCGTCGATGAGCCCGTCCGCGCGGGCCCGGTCGACCAACGACTCCCCTGGCGCGGAGGAGACGGCGCCCACGAGCGACCCGTCCCTCAACCAGAGGACGCGCAGGGCGTTCATCACCTTCAGCTCCAGCCGCATCTCCATGCGGGCCTCGCAGAGCCGGAGCACCAGCTTCGTCAGGCCATCCTGGGTGACACTGCCACTGCGAGCCACGGCCAGCTCGGGTCTGCCGGGAGGCGCCTCCAGGGGCAGCATGGAGGCTCGGGCCTGGGCGGCGGCTTCCTCCGCGTCTCGGAGCGCGCGCTCCTCCAGTTCCAGGCGCTCGCGCTCGGCGCGGGCTCGCTGCTCGGCGGACTCGGTGCGCAGAGTCTCCAGGGCCTGCTCGAGGGACTCGCGTGCTTCGC
Organism: Myxococcus sp. AM010; assembly: GCF_013372585.1. Classification (NCBI taxonomy): domain Bacteria; kingdom Pseudomonadati; phylum Myxococcota; class Myxococcia; order Myxococcales; family Myxococcaceae; genus Myxococcus; species Myxococcus sp. AM010. The sequence goes on along the minus strand of NZ_JABXEO010000007.1, from coordinate 96,167 downwards.
GCTCTTTCGCCAGGTTCTCTCGGGACTGCTGGTGCTCCAGGCGGAGCTCGGCGAGCTCCTCGGAGATTCTGGTGTTCTCCGCGAGGAGCCGGGACTCGGACTCGTTGCGGGCGCGGGACTCTTCTTCGAGCCGGGACTCCAGCGTCGCGCGCTGCTTCGCCTCCGCGTCCAGGCGGACTTCGAGGGCCGTGCGGTGGCGGCCTTCGGCCTTCGCGCGGGCGGTCGCTTCGGCTTCGGCCTGGGCGGATTGCTGGACGCGAGCTTCAGCCTCGGCACGGCGCTTCGCCTCGGCTTCGGCGCGGGCTTCCGCTTCGCGCCGTGCGTGGGACTCGGCTTCCGCCTGGGAGACGCGGAGTTCTTCTTCCGTTTGGGCCCGTGCCTTCTCGGCGGCGAGGGACTGTCCGTCTCGCCTGGCCCGGGCTTCTGCATCGGCGCGCTGCTGGGCCTCCTGCTCGGCGCGGGCTTCGGCTTCCGCGCGGGCCTTCGCTTCGGCTTCCGCGCGGGCTTCTGCTTCGGCGCGGGCCTTCGCTTCGGCTTCCGCGCGGGCTTCGGCTTCCGCGCGGCGCTCCGCCTCCGCAGTGGACTGTGCTTCTGCCTCCGCTCGTGCCTGGGTCTCCGCCTTCGCGAGCACCTCGGCTTCGGCGCGCAACGTGGCCTCGTGCTCGGCACGCGCCTCGGCTGCGGCTCGCGCCTCGGACTCACGGGATGCACGCGTGTCCGCGTCGGTTCGAGAGGATGCCTCGTTCTCCGCACGGACCTCGATTGCCGCACGCAACTTCGCCTCGCGCTCGGCGCGGGCCTCGAGTTCGGACCGTGCGGCCACCTCGGCTTCTGCTCGTGCATCGGCTGCGGCGCGCGCCTCGGCCTCGATTTCCGCGCGGGCTTCGGCTTCGCGTCGCGCGAGGGCCTCGCTTTCCGCTCGGGCCTCCGAGGCTTGCCGTGCGGCGGTCTCTGCCTCGGCGCGGGCCTCCGCGGCTTGCCGGGCAGCGGCTTCGCTCTCGGCTCGGGCCTCGGCGTCTTTCAGCGCGGCTGCCGCAATCTCGGCTTGGGCCTCGGCGTCTTTCAGCGCGGCTGTCGCGCGCTCAGCACGGGCTTCGGCCTCAAGTCGTGCAGCGGCTTCTTGCTCCGCACGGGCTTCGGCCTCCGTCCGGGCCGCGGCCTCGCTGTCAGCCTGGACCTCTGCGTTTGCACGCAGCTCCGCTTCCTTCTGTGCCCGGGATTCCGCCTTCTTCGCGCGAGCCTCTGCGTTCGCACGGGCCTCCGCTTCCTGTCCGGTGCGCGCATCAGACTCGGAGGTGATGCGGGTTTCCGCTTCCTCACGCGCGCGGGCCTCGGCTTCGGCTCGGGCTTCCGCTGCCTGGCGAGCCAGCGCCTCGGCTTCAGCACGCGCCTCGGCATCGACTCGCGCCGTGGCCTCAATCTCGGCTCGGGCTTCTGCCTCGGCACGCGCCGAGGCTTCAATCTCAGCTCGGGCCTCGGCCTCGGCACGCGCCGAGGCTTCAATCTCAGCTCGGGCCTCGGCCTCGGCACGCGCCGTGTCGATGGACTCCAGACGCGCTTCGGCGTCCATCCGAGCCGCGGACTCAATCTCCGCCCGGGCCTCCGCCTCCGCCAGCGCCGTCGCGACCGATTCCACCCGGCCGTCGGCTTCGGCGCGCGACGTGGCCTCAAGCTCCGCTCGCGCCGAGGCTTCGGCAAGCGCCGCCTCCGCGGACGCCAACCGTGCTTCGGCGTCCACCCGGGCCGCGGATTCAATCTCCGCCCGAGCCTCCGCTTCGGCCAGCGCCGCGGCCACGGACTCCGCACGGGCGTCCGCACCGGCTTCCGCCTGCACACGTGCCTCGGCGTCCGCCAGGGCCCGAGCAACCAGTTCCGATTGGGCTTCCGCCTCCGCCTGCGCACGCGCAGCCAGCTCCGCGCGCGCCTCCGCCTCCGCCAACGCACGCGCCGCCAGCTCCGCGCGCGCCTCCGCCTCCGCCTGCGCACGCGCAGCCAGCTCCGCGCGCGCCTCTACTTCCTCAAGGGCTCGCGACAGGCTCCGCGCACGCGCGTCCGCTTCGAGCCGGGCCTGTGCCTCCACATCAGCGCGGGCCTCCGCGGCCTCGCGGGCACGGGACTCCGCGTCGATGCGCGCTTCCGACACCGAGGTCAGGTCCTCGGCGGACTCGACCCGGCTCTCCGCAGCCTGACGGGCCTTGGACTCCGACTCGGCGCGGGCCTCTGAAACGACGCGCCCCGCGGCCTCCGACTCCAGGCGCGCCTCGAGCGCCTGCAACGCCTGGGTGCTCGACTCGGCGCGAAGCTCCGCCGCCTCACGGGCCTGTGTCTCGGCCTCCGCGCGGGCCTCCGCGTCGACGGCCCGAAGCTCCGCTTCCGCGCAGGCATCCTCGAACCGGCGGACCTGGGCCTCGACCTCGGCGGTGAGCGACTCCGCTTCCTCACGGAGCCGGACTTGCGCCTCCAGCTCCTCGCGCAGCGCCGAGAGGTCGCCCGTCTCCTGCGCGTCACGCGCCAGGGCGGCCCTGGCGGCGGCGTCCATGGACGAATGCGGCTCTCGCTGACGGAGCCCTTCCAGCTCCGCTTCGGCTTCCGCCCGCAGCAAGGACTCTCGCGAGCGCTCCTCTTCTTCCGCCGCGAGCCGCTCCTGGAGCCCCTGAACCTGCTGCTCGAGCTCGCGGCGCAGCGCGGCTTCCCGCTCCAGCGCCTCGGTGACGGAGCTCACACGCGCGTGGGCCTCCTCGAGCTGGCGCTCCGATTCCTCCTGCTGGGCCTGCCACTGCGCCATCAGCGCGGGGACCGCGAAGCCACCGGCGCCCGGGGCAGGCGTCTCGACGACGGGTGGCGCCTCGGGCGCGGGGCTCGACGCCTCCGCATCCGAGTCGAACCAGTCATCCCCTACGCTCGACGACCGCGACTCCGTGTCATCGTCGGACGGGGCCGACGCGGATTGCAGCTCCGCCTCCAGCAACTCCCAGTTGGACGCGGAGACCGCCGCCGCATCCGGGCCCTCAGCGGCCTGTTCCGGCTCCGGCGCGTCCGCGGATGCACCCAGCGCCGCCTCCGTGCCCCACGCGTCATCTGTCTCCGACGACGGCGATTCCGGCTCGGCGTCCACCGCCTGCTCGGGCTCAGCCGACGGGGCCTCACCGGGCATATCGCCCGCCCCATCCAGCTCCGAGTCCGCGCGCGCGGCGTGCTCCAGTTCGGGGTCCGGGGGCAGCTCCGTCCAGGACGAGCCATCCGTGGCCAAGGACGCGAAGGAGGCCTCCTCACGCATGGCGGACAGCTCCGCCTCCGCCGCGGAGAGCGCAGCTCCCGCCGGGGCCTCCGGCGTGTCGACATCGAAGAACCCCTCATCGCCCAACCGAGGCGCCAGGGCCGCCGTGCGCAGCGTGGACTGAGAGACGGCCTCCTCCGTCCAGGCCAGCTGCCCCACCGGCGGCGCATCCTCGACCGGCGAGTCCTCTTCACCCTCGAGCCCCGCGGACGCCTCGTGCGCGTCGCCTCCGGGCGCCTCGGCGGCCGTCTCACCGTCCACCGCCGAGCCCCAGTCCTGCCCCTGCGAGGGCTCGCCCCACCCATCCGCGGCGTCCGGAGCAAGCGCAGAGTCGATGGAGGCCATCGCCTGGGCCTCCACTTCCAGGTGCGCCCGCTCCATGGCGGTGTCCAGGTCGCGCGTGCGCTGACGCTCGCTGTGCCGCGCCGCCTCGTGGGCGGAGCGCTCCGCGTCCGTCATGGCCGCCAGCTCCCAGTCCGTCTGGTGCAGCGGCGCCAGGTCCCCGAAGAGCGCGTTCGCCAGCGCGGGGTCGCCCGCCACCGAGGGCGGCGGCGTCGCGTGCCAGGACTCCGCCTCCTCACCCGTGGCCGCCGAGTCACCCCCACCAGCCGGAGGCAGCTCCCGGTTCTCCACCACGTGCCAGGCGTCCGCATCCGCGGGAGCGTTGACCAGCGAATCCACCAGCGCGACGAAGGCCGCCCCTTCCAGGGGCAGCTGGGCCACGGGCGCGCTGAAGCCGGGGATGGATTCACCCAGGAGCAGCACCCGGGCCGACTTGCCATCCGGGTGCTGGAGCAACTCTTCCAGCACGAGGTGGCCCCGGCCGCTCTCCACGCCGGGCGCGAGCACGAGCAGCACGGGCAGGTGGTGCCCGTACGCAATGAGGGCATCCGCGGCGGAGGTGGCGAGGATGACCTCGTACCCTTCACGCGTGAGCAGGCGCCGCACGGCGGCGATATTGGCGATGTCGTCGTGGACGAGAAGAACCGGTGCGCCCATGGGGGGGCACCGAGTCTACAGCATGGCCCCCGGATCCACGTCGATCACGACCTTCACCGCGGAAGGAACATCCACCAGGGCCGCTTCCACCCTGGCGAGCAGCGGGGCGAGCGCCGTATGCGTTGGCCCCTTCAAGAGGAGTTGCCAGCGCGTCTTGCCCCGGATGCGGGAGATAGGCGCCAGGGCCGGCCCCAGCATGCGGACCCCGGCGGAGGCGGGGGGCATGTGCCGGGAGACGATGTTCCCCAGGGAGCGCGCCACGCTGGCGGTCTGCTCGGGGTGCTCCCCCTCCAGGCGGACGGCGGCCATGCGCGAGTAGGGAGGGTAGGCCAGCGCCTTGCGCCACTCCAGTTCTTGACTGGCGAAGCCGTCGAAGTCATGGGCCAGCACGCGCCGCACCGGCTCCGCGTCCGGATTGTAGGTCTGCACCAGCACGCGCCCCGGGTCCTTGCCCCGGCCCGCGCGGCCGGACACCTGGGTGAGCAGGTGAAAGGTGCGCTCGGCGGCGCGAAAGTCCGGGATGGACAGCGACGTGTCCGCCATGACGACACACACCAGCGTCACGCCCGGGAAGTCGTGCCCCTTGGCCACCATCTGCGTGCCCACCAGGACATCCAGCTCCCGGCGCGCGAACGAGGCCAGCAGCTCCGTCAGCCGCTCGGCGCTGCTGGCCGAGTCCCGGTCCAACCGGGCGACGCGCGCGGTGGGGATGCGCTCCAGCACCTCCGCCTCCACGCGCTCGGTGCCGATGCCCAGCTTGAGCAGGGGGCCGGTGCACTCCAGGCACTGCTCCGGCACCGGCATGGCCAGGCCGCAGTAGTGGCACACCACCCGGTTCTGCGAGCGGTGGTGCGTGAGGCACACGTCACACTCGCTGCACTTGAGCGACAGGCCGCACACCTCGCACAGGAGGACGGTGCTGTGGCCCCGGCGGTTGAGGAAGAGGATGACCTGCTGGCCGCGGCCAATCGTCTCCGCCATCGCCTCCAGCAGCGGCGGGCTGAGGATGGGCGCCTCCTCCGTCACCACGCCCTCGCGCGGACGCTCCACGCGCAGGTCCACCAGCTCGATGGTGGGCATGGGCCGGTCATCCACGCGGCGCTTCAGCTCCAGGAGCTGGTAGCGCCCGCGCTTCACGTTCTCCAGCGTCTCCAGCGCGGGCGTGGCCGAGCCCAGCACCACCACCGCGCCGGCCTGCTTGCCGCGCACGACGGCCAGGTCGCGCGCCTGGTAGCGCAGCTTCTCCTCCTGCTTGAAGGACGGGTCGTGCTCCTCGTCCACGACGATGAGCCCCAGGTTGTCCACCGGCGCGAACACCGCCGAGCGCACGCCCACGGCGATCTTCACGTCGCCCCGGCGCAGCGCCTGCCAGTGGAAGAGCCGCTCCCGGTCCTTCAACGCCGAGTGCAGCACCGCCACCTCCGCGCCGAAGCGGCTGCGGAAGCGGCCCACCAGCTGCGGCGTCAGCGCGATCTCCGGCACCAGGATGAGGCTGCCCTTCCCCAGCGACAGCGCGTGCTCCGCCGCGCGCAGGTACACCTCCGTCTTCCCGCTGCCGGTGACGCCGTGCAGGAGGAAGGGCTGGAAGGCGGCCGCGTCCAGGGCCGCGCGCAGCACCACGCCCGCCGCGTCCTGCTCCGGCGTGAGGTGGTCCGGGCGGCCCTGAATCAGGCCCTCCTTCACGCTGGCCTCCACCGTCTTCTCCTCCAGACGGGCGAAGCCGCGCGTGGCCAGCTTCTTCAGCGTCTCCCGCGCGCCCGGAATCGCGTGGGCGACCTCCTCCAGCGGCGCGCGGCCTCCCACGGCCAGCAGGTATGCGAGCGCGGCGGATTGGGCGGGCGCGCGCGAAAGCTCCGGCGGCACCTCGTTGACGAGCGCCACCGCGAAGTGCTGCACGTCCGGCCTGGCTTCCTTCTCATCCACGGCCTTCGACAGGCCGGGCGGCAGCGCGCCGCGAATCACCTCACCCAGCGGATAGCGGTAGTGCACGGCCGCGAAGCGCAGCAGCGCGATGAGGTCCTTGGGCAGCGACGGCGAGTCCTCCAGCACGCGCTGGACGGCCTTGAGCCGCACCTTTTCATCCGTCGGCGGAGACGCGGGCCCCAGGTAGAAGCCCAGCGCCGTGCCCCGGCCAAAGGGCACCAGCACGCGCTGCCCCGGCGCCAGGCGGCCCGCCAGCTCGTCCGGCAGGGAGTAGGTGAACTCGCCCCGGACGGGGCGGCCAACGGCGATGGAGGCCAGGACGGGAGTGCTCACTTCGGCGCGCACTGTAGCGGCGGCGGCGGGCTCAGACAGTTCCCGGCGGCTTTTCACACCGGAGGTGCGCACCGCCCCGCTCCACAAGGGTCGCTGTTCCATGACACTCCCTTCAACCAGCACCCCGGCCCCATCCGTCCTGCTACCGGGGTCCACAGTGCGCGAAGGGTCTGACATTCCCCGCCGGGTCCCGCCGTGAGACGGAACCCGGGGTGTCAGGAGGCCACTTCCGGGCTCAGGCCCCGGTGACCTTCTTCCACGAGGCACGGCTCCGCACGCGCTCCCACCAGGTCGCCACGTTCGGGTGCTTGCCGACGAGCTCGCCACCCCCCGCGGCGACGAAGAACTCCATGTAGGGCATCCACGTCACCTCGGCGAGCGAGAAGCCGTCCCCCGCCAGATACGGCTGCTTTCCCAGCACCGGCTCGATGATGCCGAAGACGCGCTCGACGCCCTGCAGGCCATCGTCGATGCGGGCCTGGTCCGGCGCGCCGCCCCCCAGCATCCCCTTGAAGAGGCGCTCCCAGATGACCTTCATCGCGTTGGGCGTGAAGTAACACTGCTCCACGCTGATGTACTGCTCCATGCGCGCGTACGCCTGCACGTCGGACGGCGTGAGCGCGGCGCCCGGCAGCTTGCGGTCCAGGTAGCGGATGATGGCGCGCGACTCGTAGAGCCGGAAGCCGTCAGAATCCTCGAACGCGGGGATGACGCCGAAGGGGTGGCGCTCCACATGCCCGAGGCTCTTCTGCTCACCCTTCGTGAGGTCGACGAGGACGAGCTCCGCCTCCTGGCCCTTCTCCGCCAGGGTGGCGAGGACCATGCGCGTGGCGGTGCTCATCGGGTGGCCGTACACCTTCATGGGACATTCCTCTGCGTCGCGGGCCGGGGAGAGTCCCGGCCAGGCGGGGCCAGACTCTTCATGGCCGCCGCCACCGCCGCAAGGAATTCAGGAAAGTGCCGGTTTTGACTACAGGGTGAAGAGCGAGTCGGGCAGGTTGGCCCGGTTGTCCCCCTTCAAGGCGGTGAAGCGCAGGTTGCGCTGTCCTCCGCGCCACACCTCGATGGTGCGGGGCATCCACTCCCCCGTGGCGGGCGAGTTGTAGTCCAGGAAGCGGACATCCCAGGCCGTCCCCGACGCGTCCGAGTAGCGCAGCCGGGCCGGGCGGAAGGAGTCCTTGTAGACCCAGAACTGCGGGCGGCCCTCGGCCATGTCGCCGATGACGTAGGCCACCTCGCCGCCGAAGCGCGCCAGTCCGGTGCGCCCCGTCTCGATGCCCAGGCTCTGGAGGTGGCGGAGCACCGCCTCCTTCAGCTCCTGCACGTTGCCGCTGCCCGTGGCGAGCAGCGGGCACACCTGCGCGACGAGCGCCGACATGGAGGGAATCTCGGTCCCCTGCACGCGGCGGCGGCCGCCCGACTGGACCACCGTGGACTGGGCGTTGCCGTCGGGCACGGAGGCCTCGAAGCGGCAGCGTCCGGGAACGCGGAGGGACAGCACGCCATCACCCTGCACCTCCGGGCGGTCCGTGGGCGCCCCCAGCGCGGCGCCGGCCTCCTTGACGGCCGGACCTCCGAAGCTGAGGGAGCCCTCCACGCGCAACGTGGACAGCCTCAGCTCGGCGCGCTCCGCCGACATGCGGCGGATGATGGAGCTGCCGGGCAGCACGTAGGCGGCCGCGGCGAAGGAGACCAGGACAGCGAGGAGTGCAACGGTGCGCTTCACGGCTTCTCCGTCTTCACGACTTCACGCATGTAGGCAAGCAGCCCGTCCCGCAGGTCCGGGCGCTTGAGCGCGTAGGCGATGTTGGCCTTCAGGTACCCCACCTTGTCGCCCGCGTCATAGCGCTGACCCTTGAAGCGGTAGCCGAGCAGCCCCTTCGTCTGCTGGAGCGCGGCCAGGCCATCCGTGAGCTGGATTTCCCCGCCCACGCCCGGCGTCTGGTTCTCCAGGATGGGGAAGATGTCGGGCGGCAGCACGTAGCGGCCGATGACGGCGAGGTTGGAGGGCGCGGTGCCCTTCTTCGGCTTCTCCACGATGCGGTCGATGCGCATCACGCCATCCCCCAGGTCCGTGCCCGCGGCGATGCCGTACATGTGCGTCTCACTGTCCGGCACTTCCATGAGCGCGATGACCGCCTGGTTGTACTGGCGGTACACGCGAGCGAGCTGGCGGATTCCCGGCTCCTCGGCGTCAATCATGTCGTCGCCCAGCAGCACGCCGAAGGGCTCGTCGCCGATGACGCTCTTGGCGCACAGCACCGCGTGGCCCAGTCCCTTGGGCTCCTTCTGGCGGATGCTGACGACGCGCACGAGGTCCGCGATGGCGCGCAGCTTGTCGGCCTCCGCCTCCTTGCCGCGCGCGCGCAGCGTCGTCTCCAGCTCGAAGGCGATGTCGAAGTGGTCTTCGATGGCGCTCTTGCCGCGGCCATTGATGAGGACGACATCCTCGATGCCAGCGGAGACCGCCTCTTCCACGATGTACTGGAGCGTCGGGGTATCGACGATGGGCAGCATCTCCTTGGGAACCGCCTTGGTCGCCGGCAGGAAGCGCGTGCCCAGGCCGGCTGCCGGGATGACACACTTGCGGATGAGGGGCTCTACCTTCGAGGTTTTGGAGGCCATGAGGGCTGGGAATCTATTGATGGCCTCTGACCCCATCAAGCCGGATAGGATGGACTTGTCATGTTGCTCCGCGCCCTGGTGCTGATTGCCCTTTGTGTGTCCACTACCGCCCTGGCGCAGCCGGCCGAGGACCTTCGCGATGTCATGAGCGCGCGCGCCTATGGCATGGGCGGCGCCTACCGGGCCCTGGGGCTGGGCACGGATGCCATCCTGGGCAATCCAGCGGCGATGGTCCTCTACCCGTCCTACCGGGTCGAAGGCACCGGCGCGTGGGATACGCGGCGGAAGGAAGGGCTGCTGGGCGTCTCCGTCATCGACGCGGCCACGAGCCGCCTGGGGATGGGGGTGGACTACCACTGGGTGAGCGTGGGGCGCGGCGGCGCGCGCGCCAGCGCCCACCTCAGCTCGATGGGCGTGGGACTGCCCGTCAGTCAGGCGCTCATGCTCGGCGCCACGGTGCGTTATCTGCGCATGAGCGGCCAGTCGCGGTTCGCCAACTCCGTCACCGGCGACGCGGGGTTGATGCTCCGGCTGTCGCCGTCATTGATGGCGGGCTTCTCCGCGCACAACATCGTGGACACCGGCAATGAGGAGCTGACGCGCTACTACTCGGCGCACGTCGGGGTGATGACGGGGCTGCTGACGCTCGCGGGCGACGTGCGCGCGGACTTCACGACCAATGACGTCACGACGTTCACCTACCACGGCGGCCTGGAATACATCCTGGGAGAGCTGTTCCCGGTGCGCGCGGGCTACTCCTACGACGGCTTCACGCGCACGTCGCAAATCAGCACGGGGCTCGGCTTCATGTCCGAGGGCGGCGGCGGCCTGGACTTCGGGTACCGCCACGACCTGGGCGGCCCCAAGGGGCGCATGCTGGCGCTCACCATCAAGCTGAACACGAACTGACGTCAGCGCGGCGCCCGGAGCGGCAGGTAGCGCTCCGACGCGGCGAAGCGCAGCAGCTCCACCAGCTCCGCCTCGTTGCCCCGGCGGGTCCGCAGGACGGACAGCGCGGGGCCAATGCTCCCGCAGGCCACCAGGCCCGCGCGGTTGGCGGAGTCTCGCGCGGCATCCGCGAGCGCCGACGCCTTGAAGTTCTGGGTGCCGGGCTCCAGCAAGGCCATGGCGCGCTCCAGGGCGCGTGGAGACAGGGACTCGCGCACCACGCGGGCCTCGGCTCCGGAGGCGCGCGGGTCCTTCAGCACCGTGGCCAGCAGCGCCAGGGCGCGGAGGAGCTGGCCGCCCTTGAGGGCCCGGAGCGCGAGCAGGTCCGGCGACAGGGACAGCAAGGCGCGGCCCACGTGGAAGCGCAGCTCCGGGAGCGGCATGGGCTCACGCAGCAGGAGCCGGCCCACGAGGAGGCGCGGGTGGCCCGCGTGCACGGCGGTGAAGGGCGGGCCGTCGTCCTCGGCGAGCACCAGCTCGGGCAGGTGGACGTCCAGCATCCGCGCGGCGGTGTGCAGCGCGTCGAGCACGGCGGGCGCACAGGGCCCCGCGGTGGCGCGCAGCAGCTCCGAGGAGCCGGCGGCGCGGCCCTCCGCTGGGAACAGCCGGCAGAGCGCGATTCCGGTGCAGGCCAGCAGCTCTCCCGAGGGCGTGCGCAGGCCGGGGTGACGCAGGCCGGCGCGCTCGTCGGAGGTCAGCGGCGGGCGCTGGCCGCGCGGCGCGGGGGTTTCGAGCCCGTCGAGCGCGTCGGCGATTTCGCGCATGAGCGAGGCACGCGCAGGGTCTCCGCGTTGGTCGAAGTACTCGGCGAGGAGTCGATAGGGCTTCGCGTCGAGCGGGCGCTCGCGGATGTGCCGGAAGGCGTCGGGCTCGGTGTCGGGCGACGGCGCGTAGGCGGGCGCGGGAGATTCGCGCGGGTCCATGACGCCGGGGACAGGCCGAGGAGGCTCGGGCGCCGCGGGTGGCTTCGCGATGAACGTGCGGCCCGGCGCCGGGGCGGAGACCGTGCCCTCCGGGCGCGCGCGGACGACGCGGCGCACCGGGTCCATCCGGCCTGGCGGCGCTTCCCAGGAGATGACGCGCGTTTCGGGGACAGGGGCGTCTCCGAGGTCCACGACCTCGCCCGTGAGGAGGTCGGTGGCCCGTGGACGACGGGCTCGGGCCTCCGCGTCGCGAGATGCGGGCGCTGGCTCCGCTTCGCTTCCGGACGCAGCGGCGCGTGGCGCGGCCTTGTCGCCGCGGGCGGACGCGGGGGGACGCTGCGCGGCCGGCGCCTTGGGGATGGCGGCGTCAGCGGGAGCGCGGGGCGGCGGGGCCGCTGTGTTTCCCGGTGATGAGGGCGGGTTGCGGCCTCCGCCCTTGGGTGGCGCCGCGGCGAAGCCCTCCACCGGAACGCGCGGCGCACCTTGCGCCGGCGAGGCGGTGTCGCGCGCCTCGCCCATGGACTGAGGGGCGGCGGCAGCGGCGCGCGCTTCGCCCTTGGGAAGCGCGTCGGCGGAGGTTGCGGCGGTGCGTGCGTCGCCCCTGGGCTGGGCCGCAGCGGCAGCAACCGCCGGGGGCGCGGCGGCGCGGGCCGCCGCCTTGGGCTGGGACGCAGCGGCAGCGTCGGAACGAGCCTCCCGCTTCCTCTTCCGCCCCGAAGGGCCGGGCTCCGGCGAGGCCCTGCGGCCCTGCTCCACCGCGGCGCCCGGGGAAGCGCTCCCGACTTCATCGCGGGCCGGCGCCACGCTTTCAGGCGCGGATGGCGCAGCCCCCATGTCCGTGTTGGACGTCTCCTCATTGGCCAGGCTCGCGAGGTTCGCGGACGCCTGCGTCAGCACCGGGGGCGCCGCGACGAGCGGCGCACGGGGGCCGCTCGACTCACGGCGAGGGACCGCGGAGCGCGGCGGCTCGGGAGGAGGCACTTCTCGCGCTGCGCGCGCCTGCCGGATTCCCTCTGCGCGGCGGGCGTAGACCTGCGCGCGCTCGGGATTGCCCATCACCTCCCGCCACAGACGCGCGAGCCGGTCCCAGGTGCGCTCCCGCTCCGCATCGTCCTCCATGGCGGTGGCCGCGTGCTCCAGGGCCCAAGCCGCCTCGCCCAGGTGGTCGCGCGCGAGGAGACGCTCCACCAGCAACAGCCACGCCTCCTTGTGGCCCGGCTCGTAGCGCACGGCCTGGCGCAGCTCATTGAGCGCGGCATCGGCGTCGCCCTGGGCCTCCAACGTGGCGACCAGCTCCAGCCGGGCCTCACGCGCGGCGGGCCCTCGGGATTCGCGGGCGAGCTGCGCACGCAGAAGCCGGCTGAGCACCGTCGTGTCGCCGAGCTTTCGCGTCAGCGTCGTGAGCTGCACGCGAGCGTGCTCACTGTCGGGACTCTCCGTGAGCACCTCGCTCCAGGCCCACTGCGCGAGCCGCAAATCGCTCAGCGACTCCTCCGCGACCTGGGCCAGGACGCGCAGCGCTTCCACGCGGTCCGGCGCGCGGCGCGGTGCCGCCGCCAGTGCCACCCGGAGCCGCTCCGCGATAGCGGGACGTGCCGCGGCCGACACGCAGCGAAGCAACCCCGCGAGCACCGGAAGCAGTCCCGGCGCGGAGGACTCCGCCGCCTCGAAGTCCGCGCGAGCCTTCTTCAGCTCGCCCATGTGGAGCCAGCGCTCGCCCCGCGTGAGCAGCGCCCCCGCGCGTGCGCGGCCAGCGGGCGCGCGTCGGATGGCCTCGTCCAGCGCACGGCGCACGAGGGACGCGTCTCCCCTCTCGGCGAGCAACCGCACCTGATCTCGAAGCGCGGCGCGGTCCCCCGTCAGCTCCACGATTTCCCGGTACATGCGCGCGGCGCCCGCGGGGTCGTGGAGTTCGTTCTCCATCACCTCCGCGAGGCGCGCCAGCGCGTCGGCGCGCAGGGACGCGTCCTTCGCCCGGTCCGCCCGCTTGAGGTAGAGCTGGGCCAGCTCGGCCCAGGCTCGTCGAGCGATGAGCTGGGCCTCGACCTTCTGCGAGCGGGTCAGCTCCTCGGTGTCTTCTTCACGAGGGCCCACGCTCGCCTCGGAAGCGCTGCCCTTCTTGTTCGGTGCATCACCGGAAGCCGCGGCGAGCGCGGCCTCCAGCTCCGCCAACGACACCTCCATGGTGCCCGCGCGAGCATCCGGCTCGGGCGTGGCGCGGGACGTGGCCGGAGGTGGCGACGCCTCGGACGGGGGCGGGGTCTTCCGCCGCTCGCCCTTCGAGGAGACAGGCGTCTGCTGGCGCGGTGGCGGACTCGAGGTGTCAGCGCCGACGAGAAAGGGCTGTGCCTCCGAGGTGACTTCACTGTCGCCGGCATCGTCGAAGGTGGCGCGGGCGGGACGCGGCGCCGGCGGTGCTTCGCGGGCGACCGGCGCGGGCTCGACCGCGTCGTCGTCCGGGGCATCGACCCAAGGCACGGACAGGGGCGCGCGCCCCGGAACGAACGTCTTGGCCACACCTGGAGCCGGGGGCACGGCGACGTCCCCCAGCGCGGGCAGCTCCACTTCTGTCTTGCGCGCCTCGAAGTCAACTGCCCTCGGTGGCACGACCACCGCCGGCATTTCCACGACGGTCCTGGGTGCGTCGGGAGCAGCGGCACCGCGAGGAGTCACCGCGGGCAACTCCACCGCGGGCATCTCCAACACCGTCTTGAGCGACTCAGTGGCAGGAGCAGGCGGAGCCACCTCTACCGCCACGGACGTTCCCGGCTCGCTCTTGACTGAGGCAGGCGCGGTCCCCAGTGGTTCCGAAGCGGGCGACACCTGCACCGGCGGACCTACCGGTCCACCCTCGCGGGACGTGGCAACAGGTCCGCTGGGGGCAACCACGCCACCCGCCTCCGGAAGCCGCGACGCCGAGGCCGCCCTCGCGGAGAGCGGCGGCCCCACCACTGTCTCGATGAGGTAGACCCCCTCGTCGTTCTCCCAAGAGGTCGCGACCGGCGCGCCTTCCTTCCGCGCTGGGAGCTTCGCCAGCACACCCTGCTCGTCCCCCTCCACCGTCGGCGCGCGCACACCCGCGTCGAACACCACCTTGCCCTCGATGCGCGCGCGCAGCACCTGGAGCACGCGTTGGGCACGCCGGTCCTCGGGCCAATCCACCAGGAGGGCCTCGAGCGCGGCGGCGGCACGCGGCAATTGGTCCACCCGTCGCAACACCCGCGCGAGCTGACGCCGGACCGCGCGCCGACTGGAGACCACCGCGGGCGCCACTTCCAGCAAGGTGATGGCCGCCGCCTCGGTGCCCGCCAGCAGCGCCATCCGCACAATCCCGGCGGCCAGGCGCGGCGTCATCGGAAGGGTCCGGCTGGCGCGCGCAAGCTCTCCAAACGCGCGCGCGGCGGAGCCCTCGCGCAACTGCCGGGCCGCGGACCGGAAGTGCCGGTCCACCACGTCGCTGACATCCTCCGCGGGCTTGACATCGGACGCGCCGGGCCGCAGCGCCTCCTGTCGGACCGCTGCGGGCTCCGGCGTGCCGGCGTTCTTGCCGTTTCTCACGCCACCCATGGGTGCGGCAGTCTACACACAACGATGCCCGTTCCGGCTGTTACTGTCCTCCTCCCCGCGCGAAACGCCCAAGCCACCGTGGCCCGCGCCGTCCGCAGCCTCTTGACGGGTACCGTCCGCGACCTCCGTGTGCTCACGGTGGATGACGGCTCCACGGATGGTACGCGCGAAGTGCTGACCGACCTGGCTGCGAGCGACTCGCGCGTGGAAGTCCTTGACGGCCGGGGCCGAGGTTTGGTGGCGGCGCTGAACCTTGCGCTGCGTGAAGCCACCTCCCCCTATGTGGCCCGGATGGACGCGGATGACGAAGCCCTCCCCCAGCGACTGGAGGCGAGCCTCACCGCGCTGGAGGCAGAACCCAAGCTGGCGGGCGTGGGCACGGCCGTGGAGCTCTTCCGGGATGACCAACCCGTGAGCCCCTCGCTCCAGGCCTATGCCACGTGGATCAACGGGCTGACCTCCGCCGAGCGACTCGACCGGGAGCGCTTCATCGAAAGCCCCCTGTGCCACCCCTCCGTCTGCCTGCGCCGAGACGCCCTGGTGGCGGCGGGAGGCTGGCAGGACGGCGACTTCCCGGAAGACTACGCGCTGTGGCTGGAGCTGCTGGACCGGGGCTTCGCCCTGCGCAACCTGCCCGAGGTCCTGCTCCGCTGGCGCGACAGTGACGGACGGATGACGCGGACGGACCCGCGCTATGCCCTCAAGCGCTTCATGTGGATGAAGGCGCGCTACCTGACGCGAGGCCGTGGCCCCCTTGCAGACGGACGCCCCTGCACGGTGTGGGGCGCGGGCCCGAGCGGCAAGACGCTGACGTACTTCCTCCACCAGGAAGGCGCCCGCGTGCGGCGCTACGTGGAGGTCCACCCTCGCAAGGTGGGCACGCACATCCATGGCATCCCCGTCATCTCCCCGCAGGAGCTCGGCGCCCCCGGGGACGGACACCTGCTGATTTGCGTGGGCGTCCGCTGGGCCCGCGCGGAGATTCGCGAGGACCTCACCGGCTGGGGCTGGGTGGAGGGCCGCGACTTCACCTGCGCCGCGTGAGGACTCACGCCGCCCCGGAGCCCGCGCCGCGAATGGCCCCCGAGGGGGCCGGGACGCCGGCGGCCAGGAAGAACCGCATCAAGTCCTCTGGCACCGGGGCCTCGATGCGCAGCAGCTTGCCCGTGCGCGGATGTCCCAGCGCCAGCGCCTGGGCATGCAGCAAGCACCGCGCGGCCTCCACGCCTTCCGCCCGGGCCGCGCCGCCGTAACGCGCGTCCCCCAGAATCGGAGCGCCCAGCGCCGTCAGGTGCGCGCGGAGCTGATGCGTGCGGCCCGTGTGAGGCAGCAGTTCGACGACACAGAACGCCGGCCCCGAAGACAGCGTGTGGAAGTCCGTCAGCGCGGGCACGCCGTTGGCCGCCCGGGTCGCCCGCCAGCGCCCGGGGCGCGACGGGTCCTTGGACAACGGCAGGTCCACCGTGCCCGACGGGGGCAAGCCTGGCCCGGTGGCCGCGACGTAGCGCTTGCGCGCCCGTCCCTCCCGGAACTCGGCCGCCAGCGCCGAGGTGGCCTCCGCCGTCTTCCCGAACACCGTCACGCCGGACGTCTCCCGGTCCAGGCGGTGCACCAACCCCGCGGGGCGTCCCAGCTTCGCCCCCACCAGGTCCACCAGGCTGTCCCCCACGCGCCCCTCGGTGGGCTGCGCGGACACACCGGCCGGCTTGTCCACGGCGATGACGTCCGCGTCCTCGTACAGCACCCGCAGCTCCGGCGCGGGGGGCGCCTCGGCCAGGGGGCTCTGCCCGCCCTCCTCCAGCACCACCGTCACCACCTGCCCGGCCGTCAGCCGCGCGTTCGCATCCCGGCTCCGCTTGCCCGCCACGTAGACGGCGCCCGCCGCCACCAGCCCCCGTGCCCCCGGCTCGGGCAGACCCAGCTCATCCGCGACCGCGAGGGCCACGGCCTTCCCCACCAGCGCCCCTTCCACCCGGAACGTCCGGCGCTTCATGCCGCCACCTCGCCCACCGGGCCGACAACCCCAGCGCATGCGCCCGCGCCGTGCGCCGCCCGCTCCGGCACGCCGGCCCCCAGCCCTGTGTCCACCGCAGATGTCATGCGGCGGCACTCTACGCGCGCATCGCCCTTTCGCGCCGCCCGCTTCCTGTTACCTTCCGCGCCCCCATGGACCGTCCCCTGCACTCCGTCCGTACGCGGCTGGACGACTTCCTCGCCGAGCTCGCCACGCTGCACTACCGGCACGGCGCCGGGCTCGCGCTGGAGGTCTCCCCCAGCCAGCTCCTCGCCTCCTTCCCCGAGCTGTCGTCTCCGGACACCTTCGCCGCCGCCAACGAGGCGCTCGCCAAGGCCCAGTCGAAGAACGAGCCCCTCACCGTCCGCCGCATCCGGCTGGTGCGCGAGCTGGTGGCCTCGCACGTCGAGGACGCGCTCGCCGCCCGTCACGTGGAGGCCATTGCCTCGCTGGAGGCCCAGGCCCGGCTGATGGTGGACGACCAGACCTACGCCTTCGGCGAGGCGCTGGGCCGCATTCCCCACGAGCCCGCCCGAGGCCGCCGCGCCCTGCTGGAGCGCGCCACCGGCGAGTTCCTCTGGCAGCACCGCACCCGTTACGGCGACCGGCGCGACGCGGCCCTGCACACCGCGGAGCAGCTGGGCGCGAAGAGCTACGCCGCCCTGCGCCAGGACGTCACCGGCATCGACTTCGCAAGGCTGGCCGAGTCCGCCGCGAAGCTGCTCGCGCGCACGGAGGACGCCTACCGCGACGTGCTCGCCTACGTCCTCAAGAAGGTGGACCCGCTGCTGCGTCCGCTGCCCGGCGGAGAGGCCCGCAGGCATGACTTGCAGGCCGCGCTCCAGGCCCCGTGGATGGACGGCTTCTTCCGGCGCGAGGACGCCTTCCCCGCCGTGGCGCGCTGGCTGGGCGAGTGGGGCCTGACGCCCAACGCCGGAGGCCGCATCCGCATCGACGACGAGGCCCGGCCCGGCAAGTCACCGCGCCCCTTCGTCGCCGTGGTGCGCGTGCCGGAGGACATCCGCCTGGTGCTCCAGCCTCGCGGCGGCATCGACGGGCTGGCCGGCCTGCTCCATGAGATGGGCCACGCGCAGCACCGCGCCCACGTCTCCGACACGCTGCCCATGGAGCTGCGCCGGCTGGGCGACGCGTCCGTGACGGAGGCCCACGCCGCCGTCTTCGAGCGGCTGCTCCTGTCCCCCGAATGGCTCAAGCGCTACCTGGGACTGCCCACCCTGGCCGCGCGGGACACGGTGCGGCTGGCCGCCTTCCAGGCCCTCACGCTGCTGCGGCGTCACGCGGCCAGGTTGACCTACGAGCTGTCCCTGACGCAGCGGGGCGCCTCCACGGAACGCGCGGACGAATACGCCGACGGGCAGCGCCACGCGCTCTTCGTCGAGCCCCACCACGGCTTCTTCCTCCACGACGTGGACCCGCAGCTCTACGTGGCGCACTACCTGCGGTCCTGGGCCCTGGAGACCCAGCTCACCGCGCGCCTCACGGAGCGGTTCAACGAGGACTACTGGCGGAACCCCATGGCAGCCGCCTGGTTGAAGGGGCTGTACGCGCGTGGGGGCACTGACGATGCGGAAGGACTGGCCACGGAGACGTCGGGCACGCCGTTGGCGTTGCCCGAGGCCGGGGAGCGCCTCGTGGCCATCCTCAACCGCTAGGGGATACCCGCGAGACGACTACTTCTTCTTGCGGAGCGCCCGGACAATCTTGTCCTTGGTGGGGTTGGCGGCGGCATCCCGCGCGCGCGTGGCGGCGACGGGCTTGCTGCTGGCGGTGGCCACGGGCTTGGCACCCGCGCGAGCGCGCATCGCCTTCATCAGCTGCATCTCGATGAGGAGCAGCTCGTCGCCCAGCTCCTGGTTGTCACCGGCGGCACGGGGCAGCGGTGCACGGGTGCTGGAAGCGCCAGCACCGTGGCGCATGCGCAGAACCTTCTCCTCTTCGGCCGACAGCGTACGCGTCTTCTCCAGCGCCGCTTTGACCTCCTTGGCCGTCACCGTGCTACTTCCGACCTTGCGCTCCATCGCCGCTCCCTTGCTGTGAAGCCCCGCTGAACATCCGAGCATGTCGGACGCGTCCGGGCCGCAACCGTCGAGGATTCTAGAGGACGCAAGGGTCAGCGCAAATTTTCTTCCAACATCCCGCTGCCGGGATGTAGCGCCGACCCCTCCACCCCCGTCCGGGATACCCCGGAGTCCCGGCCAGCCGTTCACCGGGAAACAGCGCCCGAAAGGACGCCGGAACCCCGTCAGGTGCCCTCTTCGTCCTCGGGCTCCGGGGCCGCCGCCGGGCTGGCCTCGTCCGAGTCCGTGGGCTTCTTGCGCTGGATACCGAAGGTGTCGAGCGCGTCCGCGATGCCCTGGGGCTTGTCCGCGTCCGGGAGGAAGTCCTCGGGCGGCTGGAGCCGTGGGTCCTTGCCTACCTCGGAGAGGGCGGCCTCCAGCGTCAGGCGCAGCTCGGCCGCCTCGGGCGTCTTGTCCCCGGGCACGCCCATGCGCCCGTCCAGCCGGGCCTTGAGGACCACGGAGGTGGCGGAGTCCACCAGCACCTCGCCGTCCAGCGAGCGCGGCAGGCGGTGGGCGAAGAAGTTGGCCCGGCGGACCGTCGTCTCGTCCGCGCCGCCCTTCTTGACCTGCGGCATGGGCGGCAAGGGCCGGGACGCGTCCGCCTGGGCGGCGGGGGCCAGCGTCACCACGTAGCGCCAGGCCGTGCGGCCCTCATGGGTGACGGTGCCCTCGGGGGTCAGCTTGATGCGCCCCTGGAAGAGGCTGTCGAAGTCGCGGATGGCGCCTGTCAGCTCCGCGCGGGTGCGCTCGGCCATGCCGCGGTCGCGCAGGCGCTGGCGGAAGGGGCCGTACCGGTTGCGGGCGAACACCTGCCCCGCCACCCGCATCACCTCCAGGCCCTGGTCCCGGGAGTTCTCCAGCACGCCGTGGAAGTCCCCGCTGACCCCGCCCGGACCGGCGTGGAAGGTGCGCGTCTCGGTGAGCTTCACGGGGATGGAGGCCTCGGAGGTCCACTCGTACCCCAGCGTCGCCTGGTAGCGGTGGGGGCCCAGACGCTCGGTCACCTCGGCGGCGTCCATGCCCAGGATGCGGCGCGCCACCTGGGGGTTGTCCGCCACGTCCTCGGGGGGCAGATTCTCCTTCGCGGACGCCACCACCTTGGGCGGGTCCTCCGGCGAGAAGATGCGTGCCTTGGCCGCCTTGTCGACCGGGTCCGAGCAGCCGGCGGCGGCCAGCGCCACGGCGAGGGTGAAGGCGGACTTCTTCAGACGGCTCACGACTCCTCCGGGAGGGTACGACAGGGCCGGCAAGTTACGTGGGGCATACACGAGCGGCAAGCAGTGGCTTGCGTGCGGCCGTGCAAGGGATAGAACGCCCAACTCATGCAGAACCTGCGCGACAAGCTATTGAAGGCGGGCCTCGTCACCGAGGCAGAGGCCAAGAAGGTGGAGACGAAGCCCAGCCAGGCGGAAGCCCGGCGGCCCGGACCCCAGGAGGGCGGCCGTTCAGGCGGCAACCGTCCGCCTCCCCGCCGTGATGACAACCGGACACAAGGCGGCCCACCCCGAGGCGAGGGTGGAGGCCGTCCGAGTGGCGGCCGTGACGCCGGCCGTCGTGAGGGCGGCGGACGTCCCGGCGGCGGCTTCGGGGGCCCCCCCCGGCACGGCGGAGGTCCCCAGCACGGGCGGCCGGCCGCGGCGGCGCCGGAGCGGGCCATCCCCAAGCTGCCCCCCATGCCGGGCTCCAAGGCCTACCAGCGCGCCGAGTCCAAGCGGCAGGTGGAGCTGGACCGCGCCCTGCGCGAGCTGGTGCTGGGCTCCCAGGTGCCCGTCGAGGCGGGTGAGACGACGTTCTACTTCATGACCCGCAAGGGCAAGCTGCGCAGGCTGGAGCTGAGCCCGGCGCAGGCGAAGCAGCTCGAGGAGGGCGAGCTGGGCGTGGTGGAGCGCCCCGAGCCCGCGCAAATCGAGCACTCGCTGGTGCCTGCGTCGGCGGCGGAGCAGATGTTCGCGCTGTCGAAGAAGTCGGTGCGCTTCTTCAACCGCAAGGAGAACCCCGTCGGCTTCATGAACGACGAGGAGCTCAAGGCCCAGCAGGCCGCCGAGGCGGCGGGCACCGCGCCCGAGCTGTCCGACGAGCCCGAAGGCGCGTCCGAGGCCTCTGCCGAGCCCGAAGGCGCGTCCGAGGCCCCGGCCGAGACCGCGTCCGAAGCCCCGGCCGAGCCGAAGGCCAGCGGCGACGAAGCCCAGGACGGCTGAGCCGGACACCCGCGTCTTCCCACCCTCCTCTTCCCTCGTGGACCTGGGGAGGGTGGCGATGAGGCCCGTGGCGTTCAGCGCCACGCGGCCTTGGCGCGTCTTACTGCCAGCGTGAGGGCCCGGCGCTAGGCTGTCCTCATGACGACAACCTCCAAGACGGTGGTGGTAACGGGCGCCAGCCGCGGCATTGGCCGCGCGGTGGCGCTCGCTTTCGCGAAGGCGGGCCATGACGTGTGGGCCCTGGCGCGTTCGACGGAGGCGCTGGAGTCGCTCCGGCAGGAAGGCGGCGAGCGCATCCGGCCGCTCGCGGTGGACGTGGCCGACGAAGCGGCGCTGGTCGCCGCGAGCCAGCGCATCCTCGCCGAGGGGCCTCCTCGCGTGCTCGTGAACAACGCGGGAATCACCGTCTCCGCGCCCCTGACGAAGACGCGCACCGAGGACCTGGCCCGCGTCATGGCCGTCAACGTGACGGCGCCCTTCCTCCTCTGCCGCGAGCTGATGCCAGCCATGGCCCAGGCGGGCGGTGGACGCGTCATCAACATCGGCTCCATGGCCGCGGTGCGAGGCGTGAAGTACACGTCCGCGTATTGCGCGTCGAAGCATGCGCTGCTGGGCCTGACGCGCGCGCTCGCGGTGGAGTACGCGAAGAAGCAGGTCACGGTGAACATCGTGAATCCGGGCTGGGTGGAGACGGACATGTTCGCCGGCGCGACCTCGGCCATCAGCGCCTCCACGGGCCGCAGCGCGGAGCAGGCGCGCGAGGCCCTGGCGTCCATGAACGCCATGGGCCGCATCATCACGCCGGAGGAAGTCGCCGCCCTGTGCCTGTTCCTCGCGTCGGACGCGGCGGGCGGCATCACCGGCACGGCGTACGCCATCGACGGCGGCGAGCCAGGCTGAGACTTCACTCCCATTCCGCCTGACTGCCTGCCCGGCCGCCACCCGTGGCCGGGTGTGTTGCGCAGCGGGAATCCCATCCCCACTGTGGCTGGCCACCTCGGCGCCAGGCCGCGCGGTGGCCGGCAATCGGGAGGCGGGCGTGAGTGGACTGCGAAGCTTGGTGCTGGGCGCGTGTCTGTGGGTGGGCTGTTCGTCGTCCGTGGAGGACGGCGCGGCGCCCACCGTGGAGCCCCCCACGGAGGTGACGCCAACGCCCAGCCCCGGTGGGGAGCTGCCCGCTCCGCAGGCGCCCACGCCGGAGCCGCAGGTGCCGCCCCCGGCGACCTCAGCGGCGTGCTCCGGACCGGAGGGCACGGCGCGACTCGCGTGGAGCTACGACGCCGCGTGGAACCTCACGGTGGACTTCCGGGGGACCATGGACTCGGACGGGCACACCTACTGGACGGAGTGCGAGAGCAGCTATTGGGTGGACAAGGACCCGAGCCAATTGGCGTGTCAGCTCGTCTCCGTCACGGCTGAGGGGATTGAGCGCTACCGGCGCGACCTTCCGCCCCCTGGCGCCTGGGGCGTTCACACGGTGGCACAGGGACAGCTCTTCGTCACGGGCCGGCTCGCCCTGCTCTCAGCGCGGGACAGCGCCACCGGACAAGAGCGCTGGAGCGTGTCGCTGGGGGCCGTGAAGGACGAGGACCCGCGGGCGCACCATGCGCTTCGCATCGAATCGCTCGTGCTCAGCCCGCCCTATCTCGTTGCGCTGGTGCACGACACGTTTGGAGACGTGGGCGCAGAGGACCTGCTCGTCGCGGTGCACGCGGACACGGGCGCGGTGGCGTGGAGGGCGCCCGTGCCGCCCGTCCATGCTCCGCTGGTGGTGGATACGGAGGGCAGCGTCTATGGCGGCGCCTCGGACGTCCTGGAGCAGCGGACAGAGCTCTTCTCGTACGCGGCGGATGGGCACCTCCGCTGGCGGACGGAGCGCGCGGGCGTGCTCGAGCCCTCGGCCGTGGACGGCGGGACGTTGATGCTGGGCCGCGCGGAGCTGGCGGACGCGGCCACGGGAGCGCCCATCGCCACGCTGGCGACTGCTTCCGCGCAGTCCTTCTATTACTCGCTGGGCCGCTCCAGCTCGACCTACGGCCGCGCGGCGATGCAGGCGGACCGGCTCCTCGTCCTGCCAGACATGCGGTGCGCCAGCGAGGGCTGCCCCACCACCACGCATCCGGGTGGCACGTTCCTCTATGGGCTGGACCCCTCGAGCGGAGCGGTGCGCTGGCACCGGGCCGTGGGCACCTGGCCGATGTCACCGCTCCTCACCCAGCGTGGCTCGCTGCTGCTGGTGGACCGGCCGGTGGACGAGACGTGCGGCGAGCACGCCTGCGCCGGTGATGACGCCGCGTTCGGTTCGTTCCTGCGGGAGCTGGACCCGGATGGGAACGAGCTGTCCGCCTGCGCGCTGCTGGGAAAGGCGCCGTACATCACCCCGCCCGCGCTGCACCGGGGACGCGTGGTGCTGGGGGCCTGGACGAACTGGGATGCGAGCAATGACTGGACGCAGCGGATGAGCATCCGCGCCTTCGACCTGACGGCGCCCGATGAGCCTGCCTCCAGCGGCTGGGTGAGCGCGGGCGGCGGCAACGCGCGCTCGGGCCAGACGAAGCCCACGGGCGCGGCGGCGCAGGCGCGGGCCACCGGCCGATAAACGCGCTAGAGCTGGTACCGGCCGACGATGGCGCTCAGCTCGGCGGACGCCGCGGAGAGCTGGATGGCGGACTGCTCGCTCGCGGCCATCCGGTCGACAATCTGGTCCGCCAGGTCGGCCATCGAGCTGAGCGCGGCGAACAGCTCCGCGATGCCCGCGTCCTGCTGGCTCACGGCATCGGCGATGCTGCGCACCGTCTTGCCGTTGCTCTGGATGATGCCCGCCAGCGAGCGCAGGCTCTCGCCCGCCGCGCGCACCTGCTCCAGGCCACCTTCCACCTCGCGCGCCCCGCCCTCACTCGTGCTCACCGTCTGAGAGATGGCCCGGCCGATATCACTCAGGATGGACTGCACGCGCGTGGTCGCCCCCGCGGACTGGTCCGCCAGCGACCGCATCTGCCGTGCCACCACCGCGAAGGAGCGGCCCGAGTCACCGCTGCGCGCCGCCTCGATGGAGGCATTGAGCGCCAGCACGTTCGACTGGTCCGCCAGGTCCTTCACCGTGCGGGTGATGTCGCCCACCTGCCGCGTGCGCTGGTGCAGCTCCGCGACGGTGCGGCCAATCTGCTCCACGTGCGACCGGATGTGCGTAAGCCCGCCCACGCTTCCGGACACCGCGGCCTCGCCCGCCTCGCCAAAGCCACTGGCCTTGTCCGCCTCCTTCAGGATGACATCCACGCGCCGCGCCGCCGCGCGCGAGGCCTCCTGGAGCTGCTGCGCCGCCAGCTGCGTCTCATGCAGCGCCACCGCCTGCTGCGACACCGCCTCGTTCTGGACGGACGCGGACTCGGTGAGTTGGGTGGACGCTGTCTCGAGCTGCTCGGCCGAATGGCGCAGCGCCATCAACAGCTCGCGCAGCTGCGACATCAACTCCGAGAACGAACCGGCGAGCTGGCCAATCTCATCCTTCGAGCGCACCTCCAGCGCGCCCCGGAAGTCGCCCTCCGACACCACCCGCGTGGTGGCCACGGTCAGCTCACGCAGCGGCTCCATCATCCGCCGCACCAGCAGGAAGATGGCAGTGCCCGCCGCCGCCGTGACGATGATGCCCAGCAGCACCACGAGCAGCATCGACGCGCGGAACCGCTCCGCTTCCTTCCCGCCGTCACGCGTGAGCAGCAGCTCCACGCCCGCCCCCATCTCCACCCGGCGCAGCTGCAACGACACGCCCTTCACCGACACCTCGTCCGGCCGGCCCTTCCCCTCCAGCGCCGCGAGCAAGGCCTCGTCAGGCACCGCGCTCAGCGCGTGCGCCACCGGCTCCCCGCTCACGGTCAACACGCCCTCCACGCCGCGCTCGTCACGCAGCGCCTGGAGCTCCACCTCGCCCAGGGCCCGCCCCACCACCACGTACCCCACGGTGCGGCCCTCGGTCGTCGTCACGGGCTGCGCCACGGCCTGATAGGGCACCGCATCCACCAGGAGGATGCGCGCGCCGCCCTCCTTCACCAAAGCCTCCATCCCCGACAGCGCACCGGGTGGCGTGCCCACGCGCACGCCCGCCTCGGTGTCCACCGCGAGCAGCAGGTCCACGCCCAGGAGCGACTGCTGCCCACGCAGCGAGGGCTCGAGATGCTCCCCGACCCCGGGGCCGCTCGACAGCACTGTCCGCAAGGACGTGCTCGCCGCGGCGACCCGGGCCAGGGCCGTCAGCGATTTCACCTCCTGGGACAGGACGCGGCTCCACGCGGCTTCGTCTTGCGCCAGACGGGACGTGACGGCTTCGTGCGACCACGTCCGCAGCGACACGCCCGTGAGCGCGACGCTCAACGTGGAGAGACAGAGGATGACAAGAGAGAGCGCTGCGGTCAGGCGCGCGGCAAGGCTGTGCGTCATTCGCTACAAGGCCAGGGGATGGGCGGGGGGACCCAGTGGGGGGACGGCCAGCCTACCGCGATAGCGCCCTGCTGTTGAGCGAGGAACAACAGGTGGCAGGAATGACCCGGAGGCCTGTCTCGTGAGACACAAAGCGAGACCTACACCGAGGTCGTGCGCCTACGTCTTTGTCGTCGACACATGCGGGGTCAAAGACACTCACCCTGGCGTTGCATTGACGGGCGTGGAAGCGGCGCGGTTGCGTGCAGGGCATGCGCTCGCCCTCCATTCCAGCCGCCCTGGCCCTGCTTGCCCTCACGCCTGGCGGACTGCGCGCGGAGGAGGCCGCCGGAGAGGCACGCGCGAAGGCCGAGCCACCTCGCGCGGCGCGCAACTTCGGCAACCTGCGCGTGGGGGGCTCCACTGCGAACGGTAATGGCCGGCCGGAGCTGTGCCTGGAGTTGTCCCCCGTGGCCTTCCTGTCCCTGGAGAGCTGTGGCACCGGCAGTGGGTTCCTGCACGGCGACCCCGAGCCGGAGGTGGCGCACTTCCGCGCCAAGCTGCGGCTGGCCAGCTTCGACGTGGAGCGCTGGGGCACCTTCCAGCCCTTCCTCGCCGGGGGCTTCGCGGAGGCGCAGGTGGGCCGCGACGACCCAGGGTTCCAATTCAAGGGGACCGACCGGCGCCGCGTGGCCACGACGGGGCCCGAGGGGGGACTCGGGCTGCGCTTCCTCCACCCGCTGGCCGCGGGCTTCGAGCTGGTGGGCGACTTCAACTTCAGCCTGGCGTGGCTGCCCCACGCTCCCGAGCTCATCCAGCCCGCGAACACGTGGCTGCCCTCCGCCAGCCTCTCCTTCGGCGTTGGCTTCTGACGCGCCTCACGCCTCCGCGACGCGCAGCACCACCGCGGTGATGTTGTCCTTGCCGCCCGCCTCGTAGGCGTCCGCGACCAGCGCGTCACAGACGTCGCGCGCGGAGGACATCATCAGGCGCTTCATCAAGCCCTCCGTCCCCAGCGGCTCGTAGAGGCCGTCCGAACACAGCAGGAACACGTCGCCCGGCTCCGCCCACAGCCGCTGCACGGTGGGCTCCGCGTTCTCCGTGCCCAGCGCGCGGGTGATGAGGTGACGCAGGTTGCCCGAGCCTTTCGGCGGCTCCATGCCCGCGTCCCGGAGCTCCTCGATGAGCGAGTGGTCGCGCGTGAGCGGCTCCAGCTTGCCGGCACGCAGCCGGTACAGGCGGCTGTCGCCCACGTGCGCCACGGCCGCGCCGTGCTCGCTCACCGCCAACGCCACCACGGTGGACGCCATCTCCCGCAGCCGGCCCACGCGCTGCGCCTGGAGGTTGCGCTGCGCCAGCGCCGAGCACGCCGCCAGCAGGTTCTCTTCACGGCTGCGGCGCGGGTCCGGCACCGCGGGCCACGTCGAATCCCGGTCCTGTCCCAGGCGCAGGCCAAAGCCCACGAAGGTGTCCACGACACACCGGCTGGCGACTTCGCCCCCCTCTTGTCCGCCCAGCCCATCCGCCACGACGAACAGCCCCAGCTCCGGCGCGACGCAGAACGCATCCTCGTTGTGCTGCCGCCGACCGATGTGGGTCTGTCCCGCGCTGTCCATTCTCATGACTGCCTCCTCGGGCCTTCCACCAGCAAGTGGGAGGCCAGCGTCCTTCCCCCCGACGGACGCATGGAACGGATACTCCGGTTCTGGGGATTCCTGGGAAGGGAGTGCCACGGGGCCCTGACAACCACCCCTCACCCGTCCACTGGCAGACGCTGCAAGTGCCCTCCACCCGTCAACAGCCCCCAGAGCGTGGGGTCGCGACCCCACACCTCCGCCCGGCCCCCGGGCCCGTTCCCTGGCAACTTCTCCGGTGATGAGGCGACAATTCCGATGCGGCCCGGAGTGTGCGCCGCAGGGAGCCTTTGATGTCGTCCATCCGCCGCATCACCGCGAGCATCTCCAGCGCCATCTCCCGCGCCCGGCTCGACACGAACGTGGAGTCGGTGTCGCCGCTCACGCCCCGCGAGCCGCTGCAGCCGATTCCCGCGGTGCGGCGTGGCTATGCCGATGAGAGCGAGTTCCAGGCGGAGGTGGATGACCTGGACACGTCGCTCGCCGCGCATGCGCCGAGGCTGGCGGGTGTGGACGTGGACGCGCTGGACGCGGAGGCGCCCGAGCACCTGCGCGTGTTCGCTGGCGAGAGCTCCTTCGAAGCGGCCCCGCCGCGGTATTCGCAGCTGCTGGGCTCGCAGCTCCCCACCGCGCTCGGCGCGCCCCGTGAGTCCGTGAGTGGCGCGGCACACCGGCCGCCTTCCTTCCGAGGCGCCAGCACCCAGGACATGGGCAGTGACCTGCTCTCGCCGGAAGCCGCCGCGTGGGAGCTGCAGAACCGGGACACCTCCACCGCGCCCACGCCCATGGAAGCGGAGGACGTGCTGTTCATGCTGAATGGCCCCGGCGCCGCGGCCGACCTGGAGCCGCCGCTGGAGCTGGGACTCGAGGACATCTTCGAGGAGGCCCCGAGACTGCACGCCGCGGAAGACGCCCTCTTCACGGCTGGCGCCGATGACGCTTCGGCCGCCAGCTCCAGCGCGCCGGTGAACTTCGCGACCGAGGCCGCGGGCATCGACGCCGCGCCCGCCGACCTGACGACGGCCGCGGCCGGTGACGCGCGCGTGGATGATGCGCCCGCGGGCTTCGCGCTGGGCAGCGCCTACGCGGCCACCTACGGCCAGCAGTTCGCCGTGCGGCAGGCGCTGGACCCGGCCATCAGCCCCGCGGGCCCGGATGAGTTCCTCGCGGACCCGAATGACTTGGACCTGCTGCCACCGGAGGAGCCGTCCCTGGACGATGCCGCCGTGGCGGGCGTCCTGGGCTCCCTCTCCGCAAACCCCGCGGCGGCCAGCGCGCCGGTGGCCGCCACCTTCGCCGCACAGGGCGTGGAAGTGGTCGCGGAGGCGTTGGAGCCGGAGCTACGGCCCGAGGCGAACCCCGACGCCGCCGAGGCGCCGGCGCCCGAGAACCCGCGGGACTGAGCCACTCACGGCCTGGGCGGCGCGTCTTCCAGGCCGATGTCGTCGAGGTGCGCCTGCGCATCGATGACGTCCCGGTGCAGCTCGTCCAGATAGCGCCGCCGCTCCTCGCTCTGCCACTCCGCGGGGGAGAAGGACGCTGCGGGATAGTCATTCGTGGTGTGTACGTACCCGCGCAAGCTCGTCATCAGCTCCCGGTCCGGGTCCCCCCGCTCCTTGAGGAGGAAGCCCTCCACGTCGCGCAGCTTCAGGGGGAAGGTGGGCACTTCGTCCAGCACCAGGTTGCCGGCGATGGTGAGCTTCACCTCCTGCTCGCCGCGCGTCAGCTCCTCGTTGAAGGACACGTGCGCGAAGGGCATGCCGCTCTCGTCATCCACGCGGCCCGCCACCACGTACCGTCCGGCCTTCTGGACCTGAATCCCCAGGTAGAGCTGAAGCGAGCCTTGCTCCAGCACCTCCCGCACCCGGCCGGTGAAGAGCGCCGGAGGCGACGGCGTGTACATGATGTCGAAGAACGCGGTGCCCTCCGCGCCCCCCGAGCGCACCTGCACGTCCACGCGCAGCGTGCCTGAATAGATGGGGAACCCCTGCTTCGACGGCTGGAAGCGCCCGGTGAAGGTGCCGTCTCCGGAGAGCGCGTCGCCCGCGGCGCCGTCGTCGGAGAAGAGGAGGGGGACCGCCGGCATGCCACCCGCGCCGGGCATGTGCTCGGCCTCGTGCGCGGAGGCGGACACCACCTGACAGGGCCTGGGCACGCGGTGCGCGTCCTCGCAGCCGACGAAGAAGTGCACCACCTCGTCGCCGACGACGAAGACGCGGTCCTGCTTCAGCCGGAGCTGGATGTCGGAGCCGTCCTTGTTCAGCGGGCGCGTGCGCTCCGGCTCAGCCATCTCCATCTGGTCCGGGTGCTCACTGGCGGGACGCGACTCCGGCGGATAGCGCGTCGCCTTCATGTACGACTCCAGCGTCTGCTTCGCGCGCGCCAGCCGCTGCTCCCACAGCTGGCGCCGCGCGGCCCGCTCCGCTTCCTCCGGCCCGCGAGCCGGGTCCTGCACGGCCACGCCCGGCACGCTCCCCGCCGGCGGGCCCATGCCGCCTCCCGACTTCCGCGGCGCCGGGCCGGGCATCGCGGACAGCGAGGACGACTGCCACGCGCCGTCCTCGCCAGAGGGCTCCGAGCCGGCACCTGCGTCCATCCACCACCACCCCATGCCCCCCAGCACCAGCGGGATGAGGGGAATGGCCCACAAGGCGCGGCGCGCACGGGACGCGGGAACGGAGACGGTGCCAGTCGGAGTCATGTCGCTTCTTGCGGTGGAAGGGGCTCAGTACGCGTAGGTGACCACGTCCTGGCGAACCGGAGCGATGATGCCACCCCAGTTGCCTCCGGCGTAGTGGTTGTACGCCTCACCGTCGTCGCGCAGCTCCAGCGTGTGGAAGCTCCACTTCGCGCGCCCGTCGCTGCTCGCGGCCGTGCCCAGGTTCAGGGTGGCGCCGCAGAACCAGTCGCCGCCGTTGCACTGCGAGCTGCCCGCGCTGCCCGACACGCCGCCCGTCGAGTGGTACGCCACCGCCTCATCGTCCTGGCCCGGGAGCACGAAGGAGTACAGCGTGCCCTTGGCGGCCGCGAACATGTAGAACCACACGTTGCGCGTGGTGTTGTGGTTGTACATGGAGCGCGCGGTGGTGGTGCGCAAGTCACTCACCAGCGGCTCGTTCACCGCCCACTCGCCGATGTCGGCCAGCTCGCTGCCGCCACCCGCGCCCGAGGCGACGTTCACCCAGCGGATGTTCCAGCCCGTCTGCGTCGCGCCGCCGCTGGCGTTGCCACACACGCCGCTGGCGTTGGGCGAGGCGTTCTTCACCTGACGCACCGAGCCGCCGTACATCGACAGCGCGTAGCCAATCTGGAGGTTCCCCGCGCTGTGCGCGGCGACGTAGCACCAGTTGCTGCCGGTGCAGAAGCAGTCCAGCGCGTCGCGGATGCGGTAGTTCTGCGAGCCGATGCGCTCACGGCCGTCCCAGTTGACGGCCTTCTTGTTCACGCCCGCCGCGACGCTCGCCGAACCCCAATAGCTGAAATCGTTGTAGTTGCCGGCCTGCGTCGTGCCGCCGTTGCGGCCATGAATCCACAGCGTGTAGTTGGCCGCGGCGGCCTCCGTGCCCGCCAGCATCGTCGCGGCGACAATGACCGTACCGATGAGATTCTTCATGTTGAGCGCCTCCAGCGCTGTGTAGGGGGTGCCAACCCGGCGGGGGACCAGGCGGCGGGGCGTACTGTAGAGGCGCGGTGTGTAAAAGGTCGAGATCACGGAAATCTAGAAGTGCGCGCGAGAACTGACGCAACGCATCACCCCTGTGGATTCCCGCAGGTAGGTGACATTCGAGACGGCCGCGTCAACGCGATGTGTCAGCCACGTAGCGCTCCAGTCGTTCCAGCGCGTCGGGCAGGTTCGTGCGGCCCAGGCCCAGGCGGAAGTGGTTGCCGGGGAAGTCGTAGACGTCCCCGGGCAGCAGCAGCACGCCTTCGCGCTCGCGCAAGTCCTCGGTGAAGCGGGCCACGGGCGTCTCGCGCAGCAGCCTGGGGAAGGCCACGCTGCCCGCGCGCGGGCGCACCCACTGGAAGGTGTCCGGGTGCCGCGCGAAGAAGCCATCCAACAGGGCGAGGTTCGCCGCGAGCAATTCCCGGCTGCGCGCCAGCACCCGCGCCTTCGCGCGCAGCGCGATGAGTGCCAGCACCTCGCTGGGCGCGCTGTTGCAGATGGTGGTGTAGTCCTTGTAGGCCGCGCAGCGCCGCAAGAGCTCCACGTCACGGCAGGCCAGCCACCCCACGCGCAGCCCCGCCAGTCCAAAGGCCTTGGACATCACCCCCAGGCTGATGCCGTGCGGCGTGTGGCTGGCAGCGGGCGGCAGCGTGTCGCGTGCGTCGTACTCCAGCAGCCGGTACACCTCGTCGGACAGCAGGTGGATGCCACGCTCGCGCGACAGCTCGCACAGCGCGTCGAAGGTGGCCCGGTCCAACAACGCGCCCGTGGGGTTGTGGGGGAAGTTCACCACCAGCAGCCGCGTCTGGGGCGTCAGCGCGCGACGCAGCGCCTCCAGGTCCAGCGCCCAGCCGTCCTCCTCGCGCAGGCGCAGCAGCGTCACGTCCGCGCCGGTGGCGCGCGCCACCTCGTGCAGGGACTGGTAGCCCGGCCAGGTGACGACGGCGTGGTCCCCGGGGCCCAGCAACACGTTGACCAGGACGAAGAGCGCCTCCTCCGCGCCGGCGAAGGTGAGCACCTGCTCCGCAGAGAGCCCCGGGTACAGCGCGGCAAGCTCCTCGCGCAGCGCGGGCAGGCCGGTGGACTCGGTGTAGCCCAGCGTCAGCCCCTCCCAGCGGGCCCGCTCGTCCGGGCCGGCGAGCGCCAGCAAGTCGCCCATCCTCCAGCCCTCGATGTCCGAGGAACACAGCAGGTACGGCGCCGCGAACTCCCAGCGCGCGAAGTACCGCTCCAGCTTGAAGTCGGGGATGCGCATGCCCTGAGTGTCTGCCTGCTTCGCGGCCTGCCGTCCAGCGCCGCCCGGAGGCGGCCACGCGTGCCTAGCTTGAGTCGCGTCCTCTCCGAACCCAGGCCTCGTTGGAGCCCCTATGCCCACGCTCGACATTCCCATCACCCTGCTGGACCCGGATGGGGGGTGGATCAACATGCCCGTCCATGTCTCGGAGCTGGATGAGGTTCCCGTCCTCCTCCACTTCTTCACCGTCAGGCAGCGCGGCGTTGACGAGGACATCGACGCGGTGAAGCGCACCCTCGCGGAGCACGGTTCGCGCGGGCTGAAGGTCATCAGCGTGGACGTCACCCACTCCGACAAGGAGCTGCGGGACACCAACGCGGTGGAGGCCTTCGCGCGAAAGCACGGGCTCTACCACTCCATCGCCGTGGACGACGGCTCCATGGCGCGGGCCTATGACGTGACGGACACGCCCGCGTGGCTGGTGTTCGACGCGGACTCCGGCCGGCTGCGCCACCACTTCTCCGGCCGGAACGCGTCCCACCACGCGCGGCAGGTGCTGGAGCGCTTCGTCCAGGCCAGCGCCGCGGCCCCCTCTCCCGCCCCCTGACTCCAGGAGCCCACCATGCCAGCTCGCCGCAAGGATTCTGACTCGTCCCGTTTCTCGCTCGGCACCATGGCCGCGGCCAGCATCGGCGCGGCGCTGGGCCTGCGCCGCATCCTCCGCTCCCGCATCCAGTTCAAGGACTGCACCGTCCTCATCACCGGCGGCTCGCGCGGCCTGGGGCTGGTGCTGGCGCGCCAGCTCGTGAAGGAAGAGGCCCGGGTGGCCATCTGCGGCCGGGACGAGCAGACGCTGGCGTGGGCCCGCGAGGAGCTGGAGCGCGCCGGCGGCGACGTCTACGCCATCCCCTGCGACGTGAGAGACCCCGTGCAGGTGGAGGCCATGGTCTCCACCATCCACGAGCGCTGGGGCACCGTGGACGTGCTCATCAACAACGCCGGCGTCATCCAGGTGGGGCCGCTGGAGTCCATGACGCTGGAGGACTTCGAGGAGGCCATGGACACGCACCTGTGGGCGGCGCTGTACACCACGCTGGCCGTGCTGCCGGAGATGAAGCGGCGCGGGAAGGGGCGCATCGTCAACATCGCCTCCGTGGGCGGCAAGGTGAGCATCCCCCACCTGGTGCCGTATTCGGCCAGCAAGTTCGCGCTGGTGGGCCTGTCGGACGGCCTGCGCGCGGAGCTGCGCCAGGACGGCATCCTCGTCACCACGGTGTGCCCGGGGCTGATGCGCACGGGCAGCCCGCGCAACGCCTACTTCAAGGGCAACCACGAGGCGGAGTACGCGTGGTTCGCCACCGGGGACTCACTGCCCATCGCCTCGATGAGCGCCGAGCAGTCCGCGCGCGCGATTCTGGACGCGTGCCGGCGGGGCGACGCCGAGGCGGTGCTGGGCGCACCGGCGAAGCTGGCCGCCGTGGGCCGCGCGCTGGCGCCCAACCTGACGGCCGCCCTCACCGCCTGGGCCAACCGCTTCATGCCCCAGGACAGCAGCCAGGACCGCTACACCGGCAGCCAGAGCGAGACGCCGCTGACCCAGTCCTGGCTCACCGAGCTGACGCGGCGCGCGGCCGAGCGCAACAACGAGACCGGGGTGCCGCTGCACTGACGGTCAGTCCCGCGCCAACTCCATGGCCCAGTGGCCGCGGTGCTCGTAGGCCAGGGCCAGCTGCTCGCGCAGGGCGGCCAGCATCCGCGTGTTGCCGTCCTGCTCGTAGCCCTGGAGCGCCTGCTGGCAGCGGGGCACGCGCGCCAGGAACTCCTTCACCGCGTCCACCGTCAGCGCCTTCACGTACATGCCGTACCCGAGCCGCTCCAGGTACAGCGCGTTGATGACCTGCTCGAACTGGCCCACCAGCGGCACGCTGAGCACTGGCTTGCGCAGGTACACCGCCTCGCTCATCAGCGTGTAGCCGCCGCTGGCCACCACGCCCCGCGCGGTGCGCAGGTCGTCGATGAAGCCCTGCTCACTGAAGGGCCGGTACGTGAGGTTGCCATCCACCAGGTCCTCGGTGAGGTCGCGGCGCAGCCCGTACACGCGGCAGGGGATGCCCGCGGCCTTGAGGATGTCCGGCAGCGCCGTGTTCGTCGTCGACGTCTGGTACACGAGCAGGTGCTCGCCGGGCTCGGACTTCGCCTCCAGGATTTCAGGGCGCAGAATCGACGGGGCCAGCGTGGTGCGCCGCTTGCGGAGCTCCGGGTAGAAGAACGTCGTGACGAGGTAGTGGAAGGCCCCCGGCAGCTTCGCCTTCACGATGGCGCGCGACGTCTCGTAGCTGTCCTCGTGGCCCGCCAGCAGCGCCGGCTCGTGCTTGCACCGGTTGATGACCTGCATGTTGTCCACGCTGATGACGGGCAGCCGGTGGTTGCGGGCGAACATGTAGCTGAACGACTCGAAGTCGCTCACCACCACGTCCGGGCGGAAGTCGTCCACCAGCTCGAAGTACTGGCGGATGTTCTGCGGCCAGCCCTTCACGGCGCCCGTGAGGTTCTGCAGCACCGTCTGCCACTTCTTCACCGAGTTGCCCTCGTACGCGAGCGTCAGCCCCCAGATGCCGTGCACGTTCTGGAAGCGCCTGGCCAGGTAGTCCTGGGCCCGGCCGGAGACGACGATGTGGACCTCGTGCTCCTTCGTCAGCGCCTCGAGGAGGACGCGGGAGCGCGTCGCATGGCCCATGCCTTCGCCGACGACACCGTAGAGGATTCGCATGCCCGGCAGCATACGCGCCCGCCACGCCCCCGTTGAGCCCGCCCCACCCTCGCGGCTATAGCTGCCCGCATGCCCTCCTCTCCGGAGCCCTCTTCTCCCCAGCGGCCGTCCCTGGGCCGCTCCGCGGCGACGGGCCTGTCGGGCGGCCTGCTCCTGGGCGGCCTGGGCCTGCTCGCCGTGGGCTTGAGCAACAGCTTCACCGCCACGGGCTGCGCGGGCCTCACCAGCGCCGAATGCAACCTGCTGACGGACGCCACCCGGGAGGTCGGGCGCACGCAGCTGCTCGCCGGGGGCGCCCTCACCGCGCTCGCCGCCTCCCTCTTCGTCCTGCTCCGCCCGCGTCCCCCCACCCCGCCCGAGGGGCCAGAGGCCTCCTGAGCCCCCCTCGCGCAATCCCCCTGTCGTCCGATGAGCGGCCGGTGGGAGCCCTGGCGGGTTAGGCAGTTTGCCGGCGAAGGAAAGACATTCTAATTAACGCTGGCCTAATCATTGGGTTTGAGGGTAGGAGACGGCCTTATGCAGCTCGAATCCTTGAAGATGTTCTGCGACGTGGTCGAGACAGGCTCCTTCTCCCGCGCCGCGCAGCTCAACCACGTCACGCAATCGGCGGTGAGCCAGCAGATTCGCGCGCTGGAGAACCGGTACGAGCAGAAGCTGCTGTCGCGCAGCGCGCGGCAGGTGACGCCGACGCCGGCCGGGGAGCGGCTGTTCCGTGGGTGCAAGGAAATCCTCGCCCGCTTCTCCGAGGTGGAGCAGGAGATTCGCGAGCAGGCCACCGAGGTGGCGGGCACCACCACGGTCTCCACCATCTATTCGGTGGGGCTGCACGAGCTGAACGCCGTGCAGAAGCAGCTGCTCAAGTCGCACCCCAAGGTGAACATGCGCCTGAACTACCGGCGCAACGACCAGGTGTACGACGACGTGATTCTGGGCGCGGCGGAGATTGGCATCGTCGCCTATCCGCAGCCCCGCGCCGGCGTGGACATCCTCTCCTTCCGCGACGACAAGCTGGCCGTCGTGTGTGCCCCCGGCCACCCCTTCGCCACGAAGCAGAAGGTGAGCCTCACCGCGCTGACGGGGGTGCCCTTCATCGCGTTCGACCGAGAGGCGCCCACGCGCAAGGCGTTGGATCGGCTCTTCCGCGAGAAGAACATCGACATCACCCCGGTGATGGAGATGGACAACGTGGAGACCATCAAGCGGGCGGTGGAGATGGGCCTGGGCGTGGCCATCCTCCCCATGGCCACGGCCCTGGGCGAGGTGAAGGGCGGCTCCCTGGTGGCCAAGCCCTTCGCGGAGGGGCCGGTGTCGCGCCCCATTGGCCTGCTCATCCGCAAGGGCAAGTACCTGGACCGCGCGTCCGCCGCGGTGTTGGAGGCGTTCAAGGCCGCCGCCAACCTGCCGCACGCCGACGACGACTGAGCGTCAGTAGAGCTTCCGGAGGCGCGCGGCGAAGAACCCGTCGAAG
This sequence comes from Myxococcus sp. AM010, assembly GCF_013372585.1. NCBI lineage: Bacteria > Pseudomonadati > Myxococcota > Myxococcia > Myxococcales > Myxococcaceae > Myxococcus > Myxococcus sp. AM010. The sequence continues at coordinate 60,096 of NZ_JABXEO010000007.1, read as the reverse complement.
CCCTCCACGCCTGGCAGCGTGCGCAGGTACGCCTGGGACATCGGCAGCTTGAGGCCGGGCAGCACGGGCGGCTCGGCCGTCCACTCCGGGTGGCTGCGCAGGAACATCTCCACCTGGTCCTGCCCCTCCTGCGGCTCCATGGTGCACACCGCGTACACCAGCAGGCCCCCGGGCGGCACCGCCTCCTGGCAGTTCTCCGGGATGCGCCGCTGGAGCGTGGCCAGCCGGGAGATGTCCTCCTCCTTGCGGCGGTAGCGCAGCTCCGGGTGGCGGCGCAGCGTGCCCAGCCCCGAGCACGGCGCATCCACCAGGACCGCGTGGAACTCCCCCCACGCCTCCGGGAAGGGCTCCGCGGCGTCGTGCGCGTAGGCCTTCAGGCGCGGCTGCACGCCCAGGCGCCGGGCCTCCGCTTCAATCTTCCGCAGCTTGTGCGCGTGGAGGTCCACCGCCACCACGTCGTGTGACTGCGCCTGGTGGCAGGACTTGCCGCCCGGCGCGGCGCACGCGTCCAGCACGCGCGCCGTCTCCGGAATCGCCCCGTAGACGCCCACGAGCTGCGCGGCCTCGTCCTGCACCTGCCACAGCCCCTCCGCGTAGCCGTACACGTCCTCCACGCGGCCCACGGACGGCAGGGTGATGCCCACCGGCGATATCGAGGTGGCCTTCGCGTCCACGCCCAGCTCCTGGAGCTGGGCGAGCAGCGCGTCGCGCGTCACCTTCGCGGTGTTGGCGCGCACCACCACCGCGGGGGACTGGTTGTCGGCCACCAGCATGGCCTCGGCGCGCTCGCGGCCGAACTGGCGCAGCCAGCGCTCCACCAGCCACTGGGGATGGCTCTCCCGCACGGACAGGTGCAGCGCCACGTCGGACGCGGAGGGCAGCGGCGGCGCGGGCAGGGCCGCCAGCTTGCGGAGGATGGCGTTGGTGAAGCCCGCCGCGCGCGACAGCCCCACTTCCTTCAGGGCCTGCACCGTCTCCGCCACCGCGGCGCGGGCTGGCACGCGGGTGTGGAATATCTGGTAGGCGCCGATGCGCAAGGCCGCCAGCACCTTGTCCTCCAGCGCGTCCAGCTTGCGGTCGGCGAAGCGGGTAATCGCGTAGTCCAGCGCGAGCTGCCGCCGGGTGGCGCCGTAGGCCAGCTCGGTGACGAGCGCCGCGTCGCGCGGGTCCTTCGGCGGTGATTCGGACAGCTGCGTGTCCAGCACGAGGTTGAGGTAGGCGTCCGTCGCGCGGACACGCGAGAGGACCTGGATGGCGAGTGCGCGGGCGTTCATCCTTCGTCGAGCCGGGTCAAGAGGTCCACGAGCTGCTCATCCGAGAGCCGCGTCGCGGGCAGGTTGGAGAGGGTGAGGCTCTGGAGGCTGTCCTCCAGCAGCGCGCGGTGGCCATGCTCCGCGGGAGCGCCACGCTGCACCGCCTGATACTGGGAACGGGCCCAGGCGGCCAGCTCGGCGGCGGAGAGCCTTCCCGAAAGCCGGTCTGAAATCTTCTGACGCACCAGCGCGCGCGTGAGCAGGTCCGCCGCGGGGGTGAGCCCCTTGCCGCCGCCGCGCCCCAGCGTCTTCGCCTGACGGGCCGCGCGCAGGTCCTCCACGGGCGCCAGCTTGCGGCCCAGCGTCTTCGTGGGCCCCGCCGTCTTCACCGCGCGGGCCAGGGACTTCGCCGTCTCCGACGAGCCGTCCTTGCGCGCGGCGCGCTTGAGCACGGTGATGGGGGTGACCTTCGCGCCCTTGGTGGGGCTCCCCTTCTTCTTTCCCAGGAGCTTCTTCGACTCCGGCTTCTCCGTCGTGAAGACGCCGCTGCCGAAGGTCTCCAGGGCCTGCAGGTAGGGCTCGAAGCCGGGCCCGCCGTGAATCTGGAGCACGCAGGCCTCCCCCACCACGGATTCGCGGGCCGGGGGCTTGAGCAGCACCTCGATGGCGGGCAGCCCGGCGGCCTCCAGCCCCTCCTTGAGGCAGTAGGAGCCGAACAGCCCGGCCGGGTTGATGATGATGCCGTCCAGCGCCTCCAGCTCCGCGCCGAGCGCGTCCAGCAGGTCGCCTTCGTGGTTGGACTGCACCACCGTCAGCTCCTGCCCCAGCTCCTCCGCCCGCGCGTGCATCGCCGCGTCCAGGTCTTCCAGCCGCCCCCCGGACGAGCCATCCCGCACGCCCAGCAGGTTCAGGTTGGGTCCGTGCAGTACCAGCAGTCTCATGGCCATCACCCGTTCTCCCGTCAGCCCGCGACGAAGGGCTGGCTGCCCGGCGCCAGCTTGTGCCCCTGCAGGAAGTCCGCGGCGCGCATCACCCGCTTGCCTTCCGGCTGGAGGTCCAGCAGCACCAGCGAGCCCTCGCCGCATGCCACCTCGATGCCGTCCGGGCCGGACGCCAGCACCGTGCCGGGAGCCCCACTACCACCCCTGGCCTGCGCGCGGTGGACCTTCAGCAGCTTTCCACCCAGCGTGGTGAAGGCCCCGGGCCACGGCGTGAAGGCCCGCAGGCGCCGCTCCAGCTCCGCCGCGGGCTTCGTGAAATCCAACCGGCCCTGGTCCTTCTCGATGATGGGGGCCAGCACCATGCCCTCGGAAGGCTGCGGCACCGGCTTCAGCTCCCCGCTCAGGTAGGCCGGCAGGAACTCGCGCAGCACCTCACCGCCCAGCGCGGCCAGCTTCGGATACAGCGAGGCGCTCGTCTCGTCCGGGGCAATGGCCAGGCGCTTCATCGCCAGCACCGGACCGGTGTCCAGGCCTTCATCCATCACCATCAGCGACACGCCCGTCTCCGTGTCGCCATGGGCAATGGCCCACTGGATGGGCGCCGCGCCCCGGAAGCGCGGCAGCAGCGAGCCGTGCACGTTGACGCAGCCGTGGGTGGGCAGCGCCAGCAAGTCCTTGGGGAGGATGCGGCCATAGGCCGTCACCACGCAGACGTCGGGCGCGTACTGGCGCAGCGCCTCCGCGAAGGGCGGCGTGCGCAGCTTGGCGGGCTGGAGCACGGGGACGCCGCGCGACAGGGCCAGCTCCTTCACCGGCGGCGCCGTCACCGTGTTGCCGCGGCCCTTCGGCTTGTCGGGCTGGGTGACGACGGCCACCACGTCTCCCAGCTCGAAGCAGGCGGCCAGTGAGGACACCGCGAACTCAGGGGTGCCCATGAAAACGATGCGGGGTCTACTCATGGTGTCGCGCTTCTCCTGCGCCGGGCGACTCAGGCCACGGACTTGAAGGTGCTCCCGGTGGGAGTGTCCACCGCCTGACGCTTGCGCGTGTGCAGGGCGCTCAGGGTGCCCAGCGCCTCCAGGGCCTCGGGCGTGGTGGCCACCGGCCGCAGGGCCTCCAGCACGGTCTCCAGCGCGTAGGCCTCATCCGCCTCACGCTCCCGGATGCGCGTCACCGCGTCGGTGAAGCGGTCGAAGAACTGCTTGAGCTCGTCCCCGCGCCGCAGCGGTCTCATCCGGGGATAGCGGCCGGCCGCCAGCGACGCCACGTACAGGCTCATGACGTGGACGGGACCCGCCACCCGGTGGGTGAAGACGAGGCCGAAGAGGCCCATCGCCACCGCCGTGCCCAGCGCGCCCACCGCCGTCAGCCACAGCAGCGTCTGCCCGCCGTCCAGCCCCTGGGCCGTGGACGACACGTGGACGCGGTGCGCCAACAGCCCGAACACGAGGATGCTGCCGGCGCCAATCCCCGCCAGCAGCAGGATGTATTTGAGCTGGAAGGGCCGGTCCAGGATGTACGTCCGGCGGACGTGGCTCGGGCGCACCGTCTTTTGATTCCCATCGGACATGTCGTTGACCAGCGTACCCCAGGTGCCGGGGGCGGTTTGCTTCCTTCCTCTCGCGAGGTTTACACGGAAGACAGGACAACCTCGCAGACGCACTGGAGACCGCATGACCCGCTCTCTCACCGCGTTGTGTGTTGCGCTCTCTTTCCTGGTGTTGGCTGGGTGCAAGGGGGACCCAGCGACCCCGGAGTACTGGGAATCAGGCATCCAGCAGAGCCGCAGGGCGGAGGACCGCATCCGCATGGTGGAGGCCATGCGTTCGTCCGGGAAGATGGACGAGCGCTTCCTGCCCATGCTCCACGGTCAGCTCGACACCGAGCGCAAGCCGGAGGTGCGCGCCGCGCTGGCCCGCGCGTTGGGCGACTTGAAGCATGCCTCTTCAGTGGAGCCGCTGACGAAGGCCCTGGACCCGGCGGCGAGCGACATGCCCGCGCACCTGGCGAACAAGGCCATTGTCGCGACGCTGGGGGCCATTGGTGACCGCCGCGCCATCCCCTCGCTGGTGCCGCTGCTGCGCGCGAAGGACAACTACACGCGCATCGAGGCGGTGCAGGTGCTGGGCGACATGAAGGCGAAGGAAGCGGTGGAGTCGCTCATCACCCTGGCCACGGACGACACCGTGGAGCCCTTCCTCAACAAGAAGGCCATTGAAGCCCTGGGGGACATCGGTGACGGCCGCGCGGCGCCCGCGCTGGTGCGGATGCTGACCAAGGAGCGCAAGGGCAAGTCCTTCTACGTGGAGAGCTCCTTCGCGCTGTACCAGCTGGGCGCGCCCGCGGCGGACGCGCTGCTGCCGGCGCTGGAGGGCCAGGACAAGGAGCTGCTGAAGTGGGCGCGGTCGAACGGCGTCAACCCCGCCAGCTACGCGATGAAGGCGGCGACGGTGCTGGGAGACTTGCGGGAGAAGCGCGCGGTGGCCGCGCTGATGAAGCAGCTGGACTTCACCCACGCGGACCCGCAGGTGCAGGCGCTGGTGCGGATGCAGGCCGCGGACGCGCTGGCGCGCATGCGCGCGCAGGAGGCGGTGAAGCCGCTGGCCGGGCTCGTGGCGGAGACGGACGCCACCGTGAGGGATGCCTACGTGAGCGCCCTGGTGCGCCTGGGCGGACGCGACGCGCTGCCCGCGCTGGAGAAGGCCGCGGGCACCGGCGACTGGTACGCGAGGGAGTCGGCGGTGAAGGGCCTCGCCATGCTGGGCGACGCGCGCGAGCTGCCCGTGCTGCAGAAGCTGGCCGCGGCCGAGCCGGCGCGGACGGCGGCGGACTGCAAGCAGGCGGAGGATGACGGCTGCGACGACGCGGCCGCGCTGGGCAAGCAGCGGGCGGACCAGATCGCGGGCCAGTCCAAGCTGCTGGAGGCCGCGCAGGCGTGCGCGGGCAACGCGGGCTGCTGGGTGCAACGCATGGAGAAGGCGGAGCCGCGGATGCTGGAGCGCGCGGCGCTGGAGGTCGGCCGCTCGGGCGCGGCCGAACACGCGGGCGCGCTGGCCTCGCGGCTGGGAGCGCGCGACACCGAGGCCCGGCTCGCGCTCGTCCTCGCGGTGGGCTGGCTGGTGGAAGGCTCGAAGGACGCCGCGAAGAAGCTGCGCGAGGCCTCCCTGCCCACGCTGCGCAAGCAGCTCGCGGACGAGCAGGGCAACACCCGGTTCGTCAACGTCAACGAGGACCTGCGGCGGCTGGTGGCGACGCTGGACCGGACCTGACGCCCTCCTTGAGCCGCAGCGGCGGGACGCGCTCCGCCGCGGAGTGCAGCACGGTGAGCTGTCGCACGAGCCGCTCCACGTGCGCGCGCGACAGCGCATCCACCCCACCCACCGGAGCCGTGGCGGGCATGGGCGCGGGCCGGCGTTGCTGCTCCATGGCCGTCGCCAGCTCGTCCAGCACGCCCCCGGCGAAGCGCACCACCTCGGAGAGCTCCCGGGGGGACGCCGGGTCCGCGCGGCTGGCGGCCAGCGTGGTCACCGCCGACGTGAAGCGCCGCGCATAGACGAGCAGCGCCATCACCGGCTCCAAATCCCTGGCGGGTCCGCGCCACTCTCCCAGCAGCCGCTGGAAGGACGCCTCCGCCGCCAGCAGCGCCAGGCCCATCTTTCGCCGGGCCTCGCGCACCGCGGGCTCCGCGTCCGAGTGCGCGGCGGCCACCGACTTCAGGTAGTCGCGGTCCGCGCGCAGCGCGAAGGCCACCTGCTCCGGCAGGCGCAGGTGCTCCGGGCTGGGCCACAGCAGCCGCGTCACCGTCAGCGCAATCAGTCCGCCGAGCAGCGTGTTGATGATGCGCACCCCGGCCAGCTCCCAGTCTCCCGACTGGAGCTCCGCGAGCAGCACCAGGGCCGGCGTCAGCAGCACCTGGAACGCGGACAGGCTGAGCGGCTGGACGCTCATCGCCACCGCGAACAGCACGACGATGGCCAGCAGGATGATGGCCGGGTCCCTCACCAACGCCACCAGCCCCGCGGCCAGCGCCGCGCCCAGCAGCGTGCCCGCGATGCGCTGCAGGCTCCGCTGGAACGTGAGGCCCGCGTAGGGCTGCAGGACGACGGTGACGGTGATGATGACCCAGTAGCCGTGATTGAGCCCCAGCGCCCAGACGAGCGCGGTGGCCAGCGCGGCCGCGACGCCCAGCCGCAGCGCGTGGCGGAAGATGACGGAGCGGACGTTGAGGTTCTCCCGCAGCGGCTCCAGGAGCGCCTGCCGCGGCGCCGGCTCCGCCTTTCCCGCGGGCAGCGCCAGGGCGTCTGGCACGGGCGCGCCGCCCTCCAGCCGCGCCGCCACCTCCACCGTCGCGTGGGCGTAGTCCCGCAGGCGGTCCAGCAGCGCGTACACGTACTGGTAGCCGGCACGCACCGGCTCGGGCACCTCACCCGCCGTCTCCAGCGCCTCCAGGGCCCGCTTCACCCGCTCGGCGTCCCACACCGGCTGGGGGTTCACCGCCGCCCCCTTCTCCAGGGCCAACGTGACGCGGCGCAGGTCCGCGGCCAGCGCCGCCAGCGCGCGCTGCACCTCCGCGCGGAGCGCGTGATACCGAGGCTCGGCGGGCGCCACCTCCAGCATCTCCGTCAGCGCGATGAGCGTCACCATCATCGAGTCCACGCCTTCGACCAGCACCAGCAGGTGTTCGCCCCGGCCGCTCTCCCCCGCCCGGCCCATGCGCGTGGAGGCCAGCACGGTGCGCGCCTGCTCGATGAGCTGACGCATGCGAGCCTGCCAGGGCGCCACCACCGGCAGGACGCCCGCGGCGGCGGGCGGCACCCCTTCGAGCGGCCAGCGCCCCACCTCTTCCGCGTGGTCCGCCAGCGCGTCGTAACACCGGGCAACGGCCAGACGCGCGGGCCGGTAGGGCACCAGCGGCCACAGCATCAACGCGAGGAACATGGCCCACGCCCCGCCCACCAGGAACAAGCCGGAGCGCAGCAGGGCGTCCGCCACGTCCCTGGCGGGGAGCGCGAGCGACACCACGAAGTAGTTGGCGAGCACCACGCCCATCAACCCGGGCGTGTCCCCAAACGAGCGAGCGAACCCGCACGCCGTCACCCAGAGCAGCGTGGCGATGACGGCGGCCCACGCGGGCAGGTGCAGCGCCGCGACCAGGCCCACCACCGCGCCCAGGAGCGTCATGGCCCCCATGGTGAGCGCGCGATACCGGTAGGGCCCGCCCCGGTCCACCAGGGCGACGAAGAGCGCGGCCAGCCCGACCCACGTGGCGGCGGGGAGGTGCAGCAGGGCCGCGACGGCCATGGGGCCGCCCACCGCGAGCGCGGCGCGCAGCCCCGCGCCATACGCGGGGCGGCCCGGCTCTACCCGGAGGAAGGCCTGGAGGTGATGACGAAGCGGACTCATCGCGGGTGAAGGTGATGTCCAGGCGTGGACGCGGCCAGGGGCCCGCGTCAGCCGGCCTCACGCTCCGGCCCCGCGTCGTCGAAGTCCTCCTCGACGGGCGCGGCCTCCTGGAAGGCGCTGGGCAGCAGACTGAAGGGCAGCACCTTCGCCAGCGCCGCCAGCAGCAGGATGCCGCCGGGCGCCGCGAAGATGGCCAGCGCGGGAATCGCCTTGGCCACGTCGATGAGCTGCGCGCGCATGCGCCGCCGCTCGTCACCCGTGAGCGCCTGACGCCGGGCCGCCTTCGTCAGCAGCACCGCCAGGTCGCCTGTCTCGCGGACCTCCTGCATCAGCCGGTAGAAGTTCGTCTCCAGCGTCTCCTGGATGCCGGCCACCAGGTCGTCGCCCATGGCGCCCGCGGCGTCCGACACGGTGAAGACGTCCACGATGGCGCGGTGGCGGACATAGAACTCCGCCATCTCCAGCTCCAGCCGGTGCAGCTCCACATCCGGGACGTGGAGCGCCTCCGCCAGCTCGCGGATGAAGACGCGCTCGCGCCGCGTCTTGCGGCCGTCCACCAGCGCCGCCAGCAACGTCTGCTCCAGCAGGAAGTGGCGCACGTCCACGCTGCGCACCTGGCGCACCACGTCCCGCACCGGGCGGCGGCGCGCGAAGGACTGCTTCACCGCGGCCTTGAGCTCGGACGTCATCGCCGCCGGCAGCCGCAGGGACTCCACCTGCCGCAGGATGGCGCGGCGCGCGGGCAGGCCCGGCACCCGGTCCACACACGCCAGCCCCGTCAGCACGTCCACCAGCAGCGCCTTCTGCCGCGCCGCGAAATCCAGCCGCCGCCGCGCCCGCTCGCGGTGCAGCGTGCCGCGCGAGAAGTAGTCGATGGCCTGCCGGCAGAACAGCTGCGCGTCCGCGTACTGCGCGCCGTTGTGCAGCACCAGCCCGTACACCGGGTCCCCCGCCAGCACGGGAGAGCGCGTCACCAGCGACGCCTCCACCTTCGCCGCCAGCCGCCGGGACACCGGCCGCCCCGAGGCAATCGTCGCGTCCACCGTCTCCGCCAGCGCCAGTTCCCCGGTGAGCACCGCGAACAGGACCAGGAGCTGCTCGGTGCGGACCGCCGCCGGGGCCCCCACGAGCCGGCCCAGCTCCAGCGCCATCAGCGCCAGGGTGCGCACCACCGCGTGGAAGAGCTGGTCCTCCAGCACACGCGCCTGGAGTTCCGTGGGCTGCTCCACGTCCGTCGCGGCGGGCGCGTCCGCGGGCGTGCCGTACAGCAGGCCACTGGCGCGCAGCGTCCGGCGCAGGTACGCGCGGGCCCGGGCCCGTCCGGAGCCCAGCGGAGGCGCGGACGGAGCCGGCGCGCCCGCCTCGAAGGCGACCGTCTCCGTCAAGAGTGGCATGAGCCACCCCGCCTTGGTGAAGTCCATCACCGGAGCACCCCTGGGCCGCGGGGAGAAACCCTCGCGCCGCGAAAGGAGCGGGATGTAACCCAGGGGCCTCCCGGTTGCCACTCGGCCACGGGACAGGGTCAAGGCCCGGAAGTCAGCGGGGATAGAACCGCCACTTCTACCGGGCCCAACCATCTGCTCTCGGTGCCTACAGCGCGGTCGTCGCGCCGGGCGCCGGGGCCACCACCTTGGCCGTGCCGCGCAGCTTCTTCAGCTCGCCGGTCAGCGCGTCCGGGGTGCCCTGGAGCAGGGGGAAGGTGCCGTAGTGCATGGGAATCACGCTCTTGACCTTCAGGAGCCGCACCGCCTGGGCCGCCTCCGCGGGGCCCATGGTGAAGTGGCCGCCAATGGGGAGCAGGGCCACCGTGGGCTTGAACTGGGTGGCGATGAGCGACATGCCCTCGAAGGGGCCGGTGTCACCCGCGTGGTACAGCGTGGGGCCCTTGTCGACTTTCAGCACGTAGCCCAGGGGCGCGCCCGCGTACTGCGCCGGCGACTTCGGGTCGGCGGCGTAGCTGCTGGAGTGGACCGCCTCCACCAGGTGGAGCGTGACGTCCTTCACCTGGAAGGTGCCGCCCGCGTTGGCGCCCACCGCCTGGGCCTCCGGGAGCCCCAGCAGGTTGATGAGCTCGAAGGAGCCGTAGACCTTCGCGCCCGTCTTCTCGGCCAGCGCCTTGGCCTCGCCCACATGGTCGAAGTGGCCGTGGGTGAGGAGGATGGCGTCCAGCGCCTCCGGCTGCGCGGCGCCCTGTGGGGCCTTGGGGTTGGTGAGCCAGGGGTCGATGGCAATCACCGCGCCGCCCGGGCTGCGAATCACGAAGGCCGCGTGCCCCCACCACGTCACCTCCGTCTTGCCGCGAGGGGCCGCCACCGGGGCCTTCTTGGTGGCCGCGACCTTGGCGGGCGCCGGGGTGCCCTGCGCAGCCGCCGTTCCGCTGAAGGCCATTGCCGCGCCCGCCACCACTGCCATGAGCTTCGTCCGCATATCCATCCACTCCTGCTTGCGAGGTGAAGACCTGCCGCCGCCACCTGACAAAGACCGGGCGGCCATTCAAGGGCCCGCCATGGATGCCCAAGTACGCGCCGCGTCTCAAGCTCGATTCGGCTGTCGATACGACGGGGGGCGTGCGCTAACGTCGGCGGCACGTGGACCACCGATTTCAAGTCAGCCTCCGCGGGGTCATCGACCTCCTGTCTCACCACCTGTACAGCTCCCCGGGCGTCTACGTACGCGAGCTGCTCCAGAACGCGACCGACGCCATCCGCGCCCGCCAGCTCCTGGAGCCCGGCCACGCGGGCACCGTCCGGCTGGAGCTGATGGAGAAGCAGGACGGCAGCCCGCCCACCCTGCTCTTCACCGACGACGGCGTGGGGCTGACCGAGGACGAAATCCACCGCTTCCTGGCCACCATCGGTGAGTCCTCCAAGCGCGAGGCCCTGGAGGCCCGGCGCAACGACTTCATCGGCCAGTTCGGCATCGGCCTGCTGTCCTGCTTCATGGTGTGTGACGAGCTGCTGGTGGTGACGCGCTCGGCGCGCGGCGACGGGCGCACGCTGGAGTGGCGGGGCCGGCACGACGGCACGTATGCCGTGCGGCCCTCCGAGCACCCGCTCGCCCAGCCCGGCACCCAGGTGTTCCTGGTGGCCCGCCCGGACATGGCGCAGTGGTTCACCGCCCAGCGGCTGCGAAACCTCGCCAGCCACTACGGCGGCCTGCTGCCCTTCCCCGTCCACCTCACCACGGACCAGGGCACCGAGCGGCTGGACACCTCCGGCGTCCCCTGGCGCCGCGAGTACGACAGCGCGTCGGAGCGGCGCAAGGCGCTGCTCGCCTACGGGCGCGAGCTGTTCGACACGGACTTCGTCGACTGCATCCCGCTGCGCTCCACCGCGGGAGACGTGGACGGGGTGGCGTACGTGCTGCCCGCGTCGCCGCACTTCAACTCGCGGCAGAAGCACCGCGTGTACCTCAAGCACATGCTGCTGTCGGAGAGCGCGGAGAACCTGCTGCCGGACTGGGCCTTCTTCGTGAAGTGCGTGGTGAACGCCAACGCGCTGCGGCCCACCGCCAGCCGGGAGTCCTTCTACGAGGACGACGCGCTCGCCGCGGCGCGCGAGTCCCTGGGGCAGTCCCTGCGCGGCTACCTGATGGAGCTGGCGCGCGAGGACCCGCGCGCGCTCCAGCGGCTGATTGCCCTGCACGGGCTGAGCGTGAAGGCGCTGGCGCTGGATGACGACGACTTCTACCGCCTCATCATCCACTGGCTCCCCTTCGAGACGTCGATGGGGATGATGACGCTGGCGGACTACCGGCGCGCGCACCCGGTGGTGCGCTACACGTCCACGCTGGACGGCTTCCGGCAGATTGCCCAGGTGGCCAGCGCCCAGGGCCTGTGCATCATCAACGCGGCGTACACGCACGACACGTCGCTGCTGGAGAAGCTGCCGCACGCGGTGCAGGACGTCCAAGTGGAGCCCTTCACCTCCGCGGACCTGCCGCAGAGCTTCGAGGAGCTCACCCTGGACGAGCGCGAGGCCACCTTCCCGCTGCTGCGCATGGCGGAGCGCGTGCTGGCGCCGTTCCGCTGCGGCGCGGTGGTGAAGAAGTTCTACCCGGCGGAGGTGCCCACGCTCTACAGCGCGGACGCGGAGGGCGCGTTCCGGCGCGACGCCGAGCGGGCCCGCGAGGAGTCGGATGACCTGTACGCCGGCGTGCTGGACAGCGTCATGGCGGCCTCGGGCAGCGAGCCTGCGCAGCTGTGCTTCAACCTCCACAACCCGGTGGTGCGGCGGCTGGCGGCGGTGGCGGACCGGGACATGCTGAAGCTGTCGGTGGAGATGCTCTACGTGCAAGCCCTGCTCCTGGGACACCATCCCTTGAACGCACAGGAGATGGTGCTGCTGAACCAGGGCCTGCTGGGCCTCATCTCCGCGCACCTGGGCGGGGATGGCGGACGCGGCGGCGAAGAAGGCAGCGGCGGCGCGGGTCCCCGGGGGCTGCACTGATGAGCGGTGACTGGCGCGAGCAGGCGGAGTCGCTCTTCGAACAGGCGGGCGGGCTGGCGGAAGGCGAAGGCAAGGTGCGGCTCCTGGAAGAGGCGGTGCGCCTGGCGGACACGCACAAGGACGTGGGCCTGGGCTACCGGATGCGGGACGCCCTCATCGACGCGGCGACCTTCGGCGGCTTCCCGGACAAGGCGCTGGTGGCCTTCGCGTGGTGCCGGGGCCAGCAGAAGAAGGACCCGAAGCGCTTCGACCCGGAGGAGATGTTCTGGAAGCAGAAGTGGGTGGTGGCACGCATCAAGGAGTTCCCGCACATCACCCGCAAGCAGATCGTGGACGCGCTGGACGACGTGGAGCAGTGCTTCAAGGCCACGGACTCCGGGGCGCGCGCGGTGCTGAAGATGCGCTACCAGGCCGCGCGGGAGATGGGTGACGCCGCCGAGGAGGTGGAGCGGCTGTGGAGCTTGTGGCTGGAGGCCCGCAGAGACCACCTCACCGACTGCCGCGTGTGCGAGCTGGACGACGAACTGGACCACCACGCCGACAAGGGCGAGTGGCAGCAGGTGCTGCGCAAGGCGAAGCCCATCCTGGACGGCCGCAAGGCCTGCGCGGAGATTCCCCACCTGACGCTGGGCACGGTGCTCTACCCGCTGTTCAAGCTGGGCGAGCTGGAGCAGGCGCGCGAAGTCCACCGCCGCGGCTACGCCCTGGTGGCGAAGAACCGCGAGTTTCTCTCCACCGTGGGCGAGCACCTGGAGTTCCTCGCCCTGACGGACAACCTGTCGCGCGGGCTGACGCTGCTGGAGAAGCACCTGGGCTGGGCGCTGGACCACCCGAGCTACCGGGACCGCTTCACCTTCTACGCCGCCGCCGCCTTCCTGCTGGAGCGGGTGCTGGCCGCTGGAGAGCGGGACGTGGTGAGCCTGCGGCTGCCCAAGACGTTCCCCCACCACCAGGCGGATGGCGGCTACGACGTCCGGGCCCTGCACGCCTGGACGCGGGAGCAGGCCCGGGACATCGCGGACCGCTTCGACACGCGCAACGGGACGGACCGGTTCGCCAGGCTCCTGGCGCGCAACCAGGTGCTGGCGGGGGAGGTCCGTCCCTTCCCCATCGACGCGAAGCCGTGAGGCGACGCCCCGTCAGCGCTTGAGCTTGCTGAACGGGTTGTTGAACGGCTCCGGGCCCTTCTTCTCACCGGGCCCCGAAGGCGGCTTCGGCCCCGGGCCGGAGGCAGGCCGCGCGCCCTGACGAGGCCCGCCGCTGCCGCCGCCGCGCTCCGTCATGCGGCCCTGCCCCGTGGCCCCGCCGACGGGGGGACGGCCCGACGGCTGCGGCGCCCCACCCTCCTGCGCCGCGCGCACGGAGAGCGCCAGCCGCTTGCGCGCCAGGTCCACGGTGAGCACGCGCACCGTCAGCCGGTCGCCCACCTTCACCACTTCGGACGGGTCCTTCACGAAGCGCGTGGAGATTTGCGACACGTGGACCAGGCCGTCCTGGTGCACGCCCACGTCCACGAAGGCGCCAAACGCGGTGACGTTCGTCACCACGCCCTGGAGCACCATGCCCTCCTTCACGTCCTCCAGCGAGCGCAAATCCTCGCGGTGCTGGGGCGCGGTGAAGTCGCCGCGCGGGTCGCGGCTGGGCTTCTCCAGCTCCGCCAGGATGTCCTTGAGCGTCAGCTCGCCCAGGTCCGGGCCCAGGTAGCGCTTCGGGTCAATCTTGCGCACCAGCTCGGCGTTGCCCACCAGCGCGCTCACGGCCACGCCCAAATCCTTCGCCATGCGCTCCACCACGCCGTAGCGCTCCGGGTGGACGGCGCTGGCGTCCAGCGGCTCCGTCCCGCGCACGCGCAGGAAGCCCGCCGCCTGTTCGAACGTCTTCGGCCCCAGGCCGCTCACCTTCAGCAGCTCGCGCCGCGTGGTGAAGCGGCCCTTCGACGCGCGGTGCGCCACCAGCTTCTTCGCCAGGGACGGCCCCACGCCGGACACGTGCTCCAACAACTGCGGAGACGCGGTGTTGACGTCCACGCCCACCGCGTTGACGCACGAGTCCACCACCTCGCCCAGCTTCTTCTTGAGCAGGCCCTGGTCCACGTCGTGCTGGTACTGCCCCACGCCGATGCTCTTGGGGTCGATCTTCACCAGCTCCGCCAGCGGGTCCTGGAGGCGGCGGCCAATGGACACCGCGCCGCGCAGGCTGACGTCCAGGTCTGGGAACTCGTCCCGGGCCACCTCGGAGGCGGAGTAGATGGACGCGCCCTGCTCGCTCACCGACACCACGGGGACCTGCGAACCCATCGCCTTCAGCGTGTCGCGCACGAAGTCCTCCGCCTCGCGGCTGCCCGTGCCGTTGCCCACGGCGACCAGCTCCGGCTTGTGCTTCTGCACCACCGCTGCCAGCAGCTTCGCCGCGCGGGCGCGCTCGTCCGCGCCGCGCTCCGAGTAGAGCGTCACCGTCTCCACCACCTTGCCGGTGACGTCCATCATCGCCAGCTTGGTGCCCGTGCGCAGGCCCGGGTCCAGGGCCAGCACCGCGCGGGCGCCCGCGGGCGGCGTGAGCAGCAGGTGGCGCAGGTTCTCCCCGAAGACGCCAATGGCCTGCCGGTCCGCGCGCTCCTTCAGCTCCGCGCGCAGCTCCGCCTCCAGCGACGGCCCCAGCAGCCGCTCCCAACTGTCCTCCACGGCCGCGCGCAGCTCCTGTGAGAAGAGGGCCTGCGGCCTCGTCACCACGCGCCCGGCCAGCAGGCCCTTCACCTCGTCGTCGGGCAGGGAGAGCTTCACCTTCAGCACGCCCTCTTCCTCGCCGCGCAGCAGCGCCAGCACGCGGTGCGAGGGGGCCTGCGACAGGGGCTCCTCGTGGCCGTAGTAGTTCTCGAACTTGGTCGGCTCGCCCTTCTTCGCGGGCACCACGTTCGAGCACAGCGTGCCCCGGCGCGCGCTCACCTCACGGGCCTCGCGGCGCAGGCCGGCGTCCTCGGCCACGCGCTCGGCGCAGATGTCGCGCGCGCCCGCGAGCGCCGCGGCCTGGTCCGGCACGTCCTTCTCCGGGTTGATGTAGGGGCGCACGCGCGCGGCCACGTCCTCGCCCCGGCGGCCGTCCTGCTTCCACACCAGGTCCGCCAGCGGCTCCAGCCCGCGCTCCCGGGCAATGGCGGCGCGCGTGCGGCGCTTGGGCTTGTAGGGGAGGTAGAGGTCCTCCAGCTCCGTGCGCGCCTTGGCCGCCTTGAGCGCCTTCGCCAGCTCCGGCGTCAGCTTCCCCTGCTCTTCAATCGAGCGGAGGATGGTGTCGCGCCGGGAGTCCAGCTCGGCGCGCTCGGTGGCCCGGTCGAAGAGGGTTTGAATCTGGACCTCGTCCAGGCCGCCCGTGACTTCCTTTCGGTAGCGCGCGATGAAGGGAACGGTGGCTCCGTCCTCTTGCAGCGCGAGGGTCCGGTCCACCTGCTCGGGCCTGAGGCCCAGCTCCTGGGAAAGCTCCGCGGCGTAAGCGTGCATGGCGCCGCTTCTATAACCCGGGCCCCGCACCGCTCCCAGAGACCGGCCGTCCGAAGCGCTCAGCCAACAACGAACGCGGCGCGCCGGGCCTCCCACTCCGGGCGCAGCAGGCCCCAGATTTGCTGGTCCCTGCGTTGCCCCAGGAACAGGCAGTGCCCGCGCAGGGTGCCCTCCATCGTGAAGCCCAGCTTGCGCGCCACCCCTTGAGAGCCCGTGTTCTCCGCCAGCGTCGTCAGCCACACCCGCTGGAGGCAAGGCAGCGTGAAGAGCTGCTCCAGCATCAGCCCCACCGCGCGCGTGCCCAGGCCTCGGCCGTGGTGCGCGTCCGCCATCATGTAGCCCAGCTCGATGCGGCCATGCGCGCGCGACAAGTCCCGCGCGGACACCGTCCCCACCAGCTGCCCGTCCGCCTCCACGAACCACCGGAAGCTCCGCGCGCGGGGCTCACCCACCGCGCCCGCCTCCAGGATGCGCCGCAGGAGCAGCTCCCGCGTGTCGTCCTCCGTGTCCACGAAGCGCCGCGCGCCGGGAGCCGCCCGCATGGCCAGCCAGAAGTCCACGTGCTCCGGCCGGGCGGGAATGAGTTGGACAGCACTCACGACAGCACCAGTTGACATGGTTGGCTTCTATCGCGGCTGACGCCGCGACGCATCATGCCGGGCCGGATGACAAGCATCAGCACCTCACGGGGCTGCCCACCTGGATGAACGCTATACTGACCCATCCACCCCCACTCCTGGAAAGGTAGAGCCATGGGACTCCCCGAGCGCAGGGCACAGAAGGCCTACGAGACGAATGTCTTTCCCAAGCAGAAGCAGCTCATCGACGAGGCGGCCCACTTCGAGGTGCCTGTCGAAGTCCACTGGGACACCTTGATAGAGGACGGCTACAGCCACCTCTTCGAGGATGCGTGGACGAAGGTCTTCTTCACCTCCGTGGTGGATGCGTTCAAGGCCATCTGTGTCGATGACATGGGCAAGGACGCGCTCAAGGAGAAGCTGAAGAAGGTGGTCATCCAGAACACGGCCGGGAACTCCAATGGGAGCCGCGTCGCCAGCTTCGCGGAGGGTGTGCTGACGCTGGACCATCAGCCCTTCACCAACATCGACGACCTGAAGGACCGCACCAAAAACATCCAGAAGACGTTGGAAGCCGTCCTGTAGGTCCAAGCCACCGTCGAGCGGGCCTGGGGGGAAGCAACGTCATGTCATTGAATACCTGGCCCCGGGACCGCTCCATGAGCCCGGGCGGCGGCCTCTCCACGGGCCCGGGTGGCGGCCTCTACACCGGCTACTGCGAGCAGCCCTATCGGAGCAACCAGCCACCGCGCGCGGCGCTGCTGGAGTACCTGGCCAGGATGGGAATGCAGCACCTGCTTCAGCTCCTCATACGCTACGGCTGACGGCTCCCGCGGCGCAGGCCGCGCAGCGCCCCTCATTGCCTTTCGCAAGCGGCGAAGCCGCGGCAGGCCGACATCGCCTTGAGCGCGCGCCTCGCGGAGCTGCACCGGCCCCGAAACGGCCGAGGGCCGCGGCCCGGAGCACCTGGCTCCCGGCGCGGCCCTCGCGCCTCACCCGGCGGGTGAGGCCCGTGCCGCTCAGGCGGCGGTGATGGCGCCGTCCTTGATGACGAAGTCGCGGCGGAAGGCCTTCGCCGTCAGCTCGGCGGGCGAGCGCAGCGAGTAGTCCCTGGCGATCTCCGTGCTCGGGATGAGGTGGAAGGCCGCCTTCGCCTCGGTGCCGCCGACCTCCAGCACCACGAAGCCGTGGGCGTCACCGTCCACGAACGCCATGCCGGGGTGCGCCTCCTTCAGCGACTTGTCCAGCTCCGTCACGATGTACCGGTACACCGAGCTGCCGGAGGAGAAGCCCGCGCCGATGACGGCCAGACCCGCCAGCTCCTTGATGGAGCCGGAGGAGATGGCCGGCGCCGTCAGCGCGGGGATGCCGGACTCCACGGACGCGAAGGACGCGTGGATGTCGCCGGAGATGAACAGCGCGTTCTGCACCTGGTTGTCGCGCAGGAACTTGAGGAACTCCTGCTTCTTGGTGGGGAAGCCGTCCCACTGGTCCACGTTGAAGTAGAAGTCCTGGCGCAGCGTGGGGTCCGGGACGTCCGCCTTGTCGCTCAGCTTGAACACCATGGAGGTGAGCGAAATCGAGGAGACGATGATCTTCCACGCGTTGGTGGCCTGCACCGACTCCTGGAGCCACGCCTGCTGCTCGTTGCCGAAGATGCCCTCGGTGGCCCCCGCCGAGCCCATGTACTTGATGGCCGCGAACAGGTCGAAGATGGGCTTCACCACGACGTAGCGTGAGCCCTGGATGCCGAAGAGGCCCGTCTTGCCCATGTGCGCATAGGCCAGGCCGCGCGGCGTGCCCGCCACGGGGATGAGCGGAACGGCCGACTCGCCCGCCGCCACGCGCGCCTGGTTGACGGCGTTGAGCACCTGGTTGACGTAGAGCAGCGCCTGCCCACCGGAAATCCAGAAGGCCGCCTTCGTGGCCGCCTCTTCCGCCGTGAGCCCGGCCGCGACGGCCTGCTGGACGTACACGCCGGTGAGGATCTGCTTGTAGGGCGTCAGCTCCTCCGCGTCGATGTCCACGTAGGCGAACATGTCCGACTGCAGCTGCGCCTGCGTGGCCTCCGGCAGCGTCGGCAACACCATGGCCAGCTGCTCGGCCGGCACCGCCACCTTGCCCGGGTACGCGTCCTCGGGGATGAGGTGGTCGGGGCGGTAGGTGCGCGTGTCCGTCACCAGCAGCTTCAGGTTCCGGCCGAACTCGAAGTCGCGGTAGATGCGCGTCGGCTGGGCCACCACGGCGTTGATGTCGATGGCGCCCGCGTCGCTCGCGCCGTGGTCCATGGGGATGTACTCGAAGAAGGCCTGCTCCGCGTTGCGGCGGCGCTCGGTCTGCTTCTCGTTGGTCTTCTCGTCCGTGTACGTCGCGACGTCGCCCCAGCAGTCGTCGGAGAACTCGTGGTCATCCCAGGTGACGATGAACGCGTAGCGCTCATGCACCTGCTGGATGATTTTGTCCGTGCGCAGGTTCTTGTAGAGGTCGCGGTAGTTGGACAGCGAGTTGGCCGCGTAGAACGACGTCAGGCCCGTGCCCTGACGGAGCGCCTTCTCCGGCTCGCTGAAGACGATGCCGCGCCCGTCCACGGACTGGAACGACGCGTCGCCCGTCGTCTCGTAGACGTAGTCACCCAGGAACACGACGAAGTCGAGGTCCTCGTTGAGCTGCAGCAGGTGCTGCCACGCGTTGTAGTAACGGCCGATGTAGTCCTGGCAGCTGGCGAAGACGAACTTCACCGGCACGTCGTCGCCCGCCGCCGGCGCGGTGCGGGTGCGGCCCGTCACCGTGGAGTGCTTCTGGCCGTTCGCGTCGATGCTGAAGCGGTAGTAGTACGTCGTGCGCGCCGACAGGTTCGTCACCTTCACCTTCAGCGCATGGTCGAACTGCGCCTGCGCGGTGAAGGACTGGTCCAGCACCAGGCTGCTGAACGACTCGCTGGTGGAGACCTCCAGCCGCACCTGCGTGTTCGCGCCCGCGTTGTCCGGGTCCACCGCCCGCACCCACAACACCACGCTGTCCGGCCGCGGATCCCCCGAGCACACCGACTGCGGGAAGTACTTCTCACCAGCATCCGACGACGTCTCGTCGTCGGAGCATCCGAACGCAGTGGTCGCGGCGACGGCGACGGCGGCCTGGAGGAAACTGCGGCGTTTGAATCGGTCGAACAAGGTGGGACTCCGGATTGCGCGGGTTGGGAAGCAGGGCCGCGAGTCTAGAGCGCCCGTCCGCTCCGCAGGAAACATCCCCACGGAATGAAACGACAACGCGCCGTGTCACCCACGCCCGGTACGAACCGGCGCGAGCGACACCGGACGCCAAGCAAAAGGGCCGCCCACCTCGCGGCGGACGACCCTCTGACTTTCCTGGCGAATTGCCACCATCCGGGAAAACGCCCCGGAGACCGGGCTACTTCACGGCCTTCACGCGGCCGCGCTTCTCGCTGCCACCTTCGGGCGGCGCGGACTCGTCCGGCACCGCGGCGACGGGCGCGGCACCCGTCTTGCCGATGCCGTACTTCTCCAGCACGCGGCCTTCGATGTCCTTGGCAATCTCCGGGTGCTCGCGCAGGTACTCCTTCACGTTCTCCCGGCCCTGGCCGATGCGCTCACCGTTGAAGGAGAACCAGCTGCCGCTCTTCTCCACGATGTTCTCGTTGGAGGCGAGGTCGATGAGGTCGCCCTCACGGGAGATGCCCGTGCCGTACATGATGTCGAACTCGACTTCCTTGAACGGCGGCGCGACCTTGTTCTTCACCACCTTCACGCGGGTGCGGCTGCCCACCACATTGTCGCCATTCTTGATGGCGCCGATGCGGCGGATGTCCAGGCGCTGCGACGCGTAGAACTTCAGCGCGTTGCCGCCCGTGGTCGTCTCCGGGTTGCCGAACATCACGCCAATCTTCATGCGAATCTGGTTGATGAAGATGACGCACGTCTGGCTCTTGGAGATGGTGCCCGTCAGCTTGCGGAGCGCCTGGCTCATGAGGCGGGCCTGCACACCCATGTGCGCGTCGCCCATCTCACCCTCGAGCTCCGCCTTCGGCACGAGCGCGGCCACCGAGTCCACCACCAGCACGTCGATGGCGCCCGAGCGCACCAGCATCTCCGCGATTTCCAGCGCCTGCTCACCGGTGTCCGGCTGGCTCAGCAGCAGGTCATCGGTGCGCACCCCCAGCTTGCGCGAGTAGCCCACGTCCAGCGCGTGCTCCGCGTCCACGTAGCCGCAGATGCCGCCGCGCTTCTGCGCTTCGGCGACGATATGGAGACACAGCGTCGTCTTGCCGGACGACTCCGGCCCGAAGATTTCGATGATGCGGCCCTTGGGCACGCCACCCACGCCCAGGGCGATGTCCAGCGAGATGGAGCCCGTCGGGATGGCCTGAACGTCGCGCATCAGCGGCTCGTCGTTGCCGAGCCGCATGATGGACCCCTTGCCGAACTGGCGCTCCACCGCGGACATCGCCAGTTCGATCGCCTTTTCCTTCTCCTGATTCACGGCCATTGCTCGTAGCTCCTTGTATTGGCGAGCCACCCCGGCCCACCTGAACGCGCTTTTAGTACGCGATGGGTAGACCCTAGTCCACCCCTCTGACATCCGTGCTGCATCCTGCCGGTCAGCCCTCGCGGAGGGCAGCCAGGAGGGCGGCCACCAGCCCCGCCAATCCCACCCACAGCCCCGTGGGCGCCACGCCGAGGACGGCCAGCACGGCCCCGGCCAGGGAGACCGCGGTCAGCAGCAGCATCCCCACGCGGTACACGGGCGTCCGGGGCGGAGCAAGCCACAAGGCGGCCATCGCCAGCAGGGAGAGCCCCACCTGGGAGGTGAGCAGGCTGGCGTCCCCCTTGGGGAAGAGCGCCTCATGGACGACTTGTGCCCCAATGCCTCCCACCAACACCGCCATGCACGTACCTGGCTTCAGGCGCTGCGTCTTCCGCTGCAGGGTGTTGGCGCGCAGGTGCTCCAGGTCCTCGGGCTGGACCTCCAGGGCGTAGGGGAAGCCCAGGGACAGCAGGGCCTCCACCGCGGCCGCGCGGCAGGTGCGTCCCTTCGCATCCACCAGCCCGGCGAGCCGCCCGCTCTCCAGCAGCCGCAGGAAGGTGTCCGCCACCAGCCGGTCTCCGCCCGCCCTGGCCATCCGGGACAGTTGGAGGTTCAGCCGCGCCGCCACCAGGGGACGCTCCGCCTCCGGCACCCGCAGGGCCTGCTCCGTCAGGACCAGCACCGGCAGGGGGAGGTCCAACGGCGGCGTGGGCGCGCCCGGGAGCCTCGGGGCCAAAGTGGCTCGCGGCGGCGCGGGCTCGGGCGGCGCCTCCCACGGCGCGACGTCACGCGGCGGAGGCGCGTCCTCCACCTCCAGGGCGCGCTGCGTGGGCGGATGGATGCGAGGCGCGTCGGGCACGGAGGAAACTGTAGCCACGGCCCTGGGGGAGGTTCAAAGCGAAGTGCTCCCGCAACTTTCACCGGGCAACGGGGTTGATGTCGGAGTGGACGACGCGGACTTGGACGCACAGGCGATGCTGAGGGTGGCGGCGGGAGACCGGCGGGCCTTTGCCTGGCTGTTCGACCGCTACCACGCGAGCGTGGCGCGCTTCGCGCTCCGCTTCGTGGGCAACCGGGAGCGGGCCGAGGAGCTGACGCAGGACATCTTCGTGAAGCTCTACCGGAACGCGCGGGCCTACCAGCCCACGGCGCGCTTCAAGACGTTCCTCTTCCGGGTGGCCACCAACCACTGCCTCAACGAGGTGCGGCGCGGCGAGTACCGGACGCCGCACGCGCCCGACGGAGGCGACACGGAAGGAGGGGAGATGGAAGGCCCCCGGGGTGACAGGCCGGATGCGGCGCTGGAGGGGCGGGAGCTGGAGCGGGCGGTGAGCGAGGCCCTGGCCGGCATGAGCGCCCGGGAGCGCGCGGCCTTCACCATGTGCCGCTTCGAAGGCATGGCGTACCGGGACATCGCGGACGCGCTGGAGGCGAGCGAGTCCGCCGTGAAGAGCCTCATCCACCGCGCCACGCTGGCGGTGGCGCGCAGGATTGAAGCGCTGCAGGCGGGCACCGGGCCCGCGAGGAGCAGGGCATGAGCTGTGATGACGCGAATGACTTGACGGCGTACGTGGACGGCGAGCTGCCACCGGCCCGTGACGCGCGGGTGCGTGCCCACCTGGAGGCGTGCGCGGCCTGCCGCACCACCGAGGCGCTGCTGCGCACCACCGTGGCGCGGCTGGCGGAGCTGCCCGCCTTCGAGCCCTCTCCGGCCACGCGGCGCGCGGTGCTGGCGAAGCTGGACGCGCTGCCCGTGTCCTGGCCGGAGCGGATGAGGACCTGGCTGCGCCCGGCGGTGCTGTGGCCCTCCGCCGGGCTGGTGGCGGTGCTGGCCGTGTCCCTGCTGATGCCGCGCCCCGGCCCGGACGCGCCGCTTGCGCTGGAGGACGCGTCCGTCATGGAGCTGGCGGTGAACCTGGAGCTGGCCGAGGACTACGAGCTGCTGGGGCTCGACAGCATGGCGGACCTGGAGGTCGTCGCGAACCTCCACGAGCTGGAGGTGGTGCGATGAGGAACGGGAACCTGGCGGCCACGCTGACGCTGGGCATGGCGCTGCTCACGGGCGCCCCCGCGCGCGCGGAGGCTCCAGCGCCCCGGACGGCGGCCGAGCGCTTCGAGCAACTGACGCCTGAGCAGAAGGAGGCGCTGCGCGCGAAGCTGCGCGAGTTCAAGGCGATGTCGCCCGCCGAACAGGCGCGCATCCGCGCCAACCTCCAGCGCTGGCGCCAGCTGCCGCCCGAGGAGCGCGAGCGCATCCGCGCCAACCTGCGCGAGTTCAAGCGCCTCACGCCCGAGGAAAGACAGGCCCTGCGCGAGCGGGCCCGGGACTTGAGGAAGCTGGACCCGGAGCAGCGCGCCGAGCTGCGCCGGCGCATGCGGCAATACCTGAAGGAGCACCCGGAGCGCCGCGAGCAGCTGCTGGAGAACGTCCGCCGCTGGCGGCAGCTGTCGCCCGAGCAGCGGCAGGAGGTCCGGGAGCGCCTGCGAGAAAGGCGGCGCCGTTGAGCGGCGCCCTGTCCGCCGTCGTCCTGCTGTGCCTGCTGCCCCTGGGCGCCACCGCCGCCGAGGCCCAGGCCGCCACGCCCGCGCCGACGCCCAGCGTCCCCGCGAAGCCGCCCCCGCCCGGCGAGCCTCCGCGCGCCCGCGCCACGCCCTCCGAGGAGGACCAGGAGGTGGTCGAGAACCTGGAGCTGCTCGAGAGCCTGGACGCGGCCGAGGACCTGGACCTGCTGCTCGAGCTGGGCCGGGAGGACTGAAGCCCTCACGCGGAAACGATGAAGCCCGAGCCCCCTCGTGCGGGAGCCCGGGCTTCTGGCGCTTCAGGTCCGAAGCCGCGCGGTGCGCTACTCCACCGTCACGCTCTTGGCCAGGTTGCGCGGCTGGTCCACGTCGTTCCCGCGCAGGTCCGCCACGTGGTAGGCCAGCAACTGCAGGGGGATGGTGGCCACCACCGGCGCCAGCAGCGCGCAGGCCGCGGGAATCCGGATGACATGGTCGGCCAGCGTGGCCACGTGCTCGTCGTCCTCGTCGATGACGGCAATCACCTTGCCACCGCGCGCGCGGACCTCCTCGATGTTGCCAATGATTTTCTCGTAGGCGACGTGCGGCTGCTTCGGCGCGATGACGACCACCGGCATCTTGTCGTCGATGAGCGCGATGGGGCCGTGCTTCATCTCACCGCCCGCGTAGCCCTCCGCGTGGATGTACGAGATTTCCTTCAGCTTGAGCGCGCCCTCCAGCGCCACCGGGTGCATGGGGCCGCGGCCGAGGAAGAGGAAGTCCTGCGCGTTCATGTACTCACGCGACACGCGCGTCACGGCCGGCTCGCACTTGAGGACGTCCTCAATCATCTTCGGTACCTGCGTCAGGTGCGTCAGGTGCTCCTGCGCCGCCGGCACGGACAGGGTGCCACGCATGCGGCCCAGCTTGACGGCCAGCAGGTACAGGGCCACCAGCTGCGTGGTGAACGCCTTGGTGGACGCCACGCCAATCTCCGGGCCCGCGTTGGTGAGCACGGAGAAGTCGGCCTCGCGCGTCATCGCGCTGCCAATGACGTTGCAGATGGCCATGGCCGTGGCCCCGCGGGCCTTGGCCTCCTTGAAGGCCGCCAGCGTGTCCGCCGTCTCGCCCGACTGGCTGATGGCGATGGCCAGGTGCGAGCCGTCAACAATGGGGTCGCGGTAGCGGAACTCGCTCGCCAGCTCCACCTCCACCGGCAGGCGCGCCAGCGACTCAATCATGTGCTTGCCCGCGACACCAGAGTGCCACGACGTGCCGCACGCGAGGATGGTGACCTTCGTCAATGAGCGGACCTTCTCCGCCGACAGGTTCCAGCCCTCGAAGTGGACGTCGCCTTCCGACAGGAGCATCCGGCCGCGCAGCGTGTCCGCGATGGCGCGGGGCTGCTCCCAGATTTCCTTGTGCATGAAGTGCTTGTGGCCGCCCTTCTCCGCCATCATCGGCGTCCAGTCGATGCGGCGGGTGGGCCGGTTCACCTTCTGGCCCTGGCGGTTGAAGATGTCCACGGCCGCCGCGGTGATGACGGCCAGGTCACCCTCTTCCATGTAGACGAAGTCGCGCGTGTGCTCGAGCAGCGCGGGCACGTCGCTGGCCAGGAAGTTCTGGCCTTCGCCCAGGCCCAGCACCATGGGCGAGGCGTCCTTGGTGCAGACGATGCGGTTGGGCTCACTGGCCGTCAGCACGGCCAGCGCGTAGGTACCCCGCACCTGGGCAATGGCCGCGCGCACCGCGTCCGGCAGCTCCAGGCCACGCTCCAGCCCTTCGGAGATGAGGTGCGCGAACACCTCCGAGTCCGTCTCCGAGGAGAAGACGTGCCCACGCGAGCGCAGCTGCTCCTTGAGCGCCAGGTGGTTCTCGATGATGCCGTTGTGCACCACCGCCACGTCCTTGTACGTGTGCGGGTGCGCGTTCTCGTCGGAGGGCCGCCCGTGGGTGGCCCAGCGGGTGTGCCCGATGCCGATGTTCCCCGGCGGCTGGTCCGCCACCACCCGGTTCTCCAGGTTGCGGAGCTTGCCCGTGGCCCGCACGACGTTGAGCTTGCGCTGGTTCAGCACCGCCACGCCCGCCGAGTCATAGCCACGGTATTCGAGCCGCTTCAGGCCCGAAACCAGGATGGGGGCTGATTCCTTGTCACCAACGTAACCAACAATCCCGCACATAGTTGCACCTCTCTCGCACGCCCACGCCCGCCGGAGCAATCCGCGGGATTCCCCTACATCCCTGCCGCACAGCACTCTGCCTGGTTCCCAAGCAAGAGCCGCGCCGCCTATCCCGCCCGAGCCTTCGCCTGCCGCGCCTTCTTGGTGGCCACCCAACCTTCCTTGGTCACCTGTGGCGTTCGGGACACAGCGAGGCTCCCTGGAGGCACATTTTTCGTCACGGTGGTGCCCGCGCCGACATACGAGCCGTCGCCCACCTTCACGGGCGCGACGAGCTGGGTGTCGGAGCCGATGAACACCCCATCACCCAGTTCCGTCAGGTGCTTGTTCACCCCGTCATAGTTACAGGTGATGGTGCCAGCCCCCACGTTGCACCCTGAACCAATGACAGCGTCCCCCAGGTAAGTGAGGTGGTTGGCCTTCGAACCTTTTCCGATGCGGGCCTTCTTCGTCTCCACGAAGTTGCCCAGATGCACGTCCTCTGCCAGCTCCGTCCCGGGGCGCAGCCGCGAGAAGGGACCGATGACGTTGCGCGCCCCCACCTGGGCCTCTTCCAACACGGAGTAGGGCTTGATGACGGTGCCGTCCGCCACCGTGGAGGCATGCAGCACGCTGCCCTGGCCAATGGTGCAGCCCTTGCCCACCACGGTGCCCGCGGCCAGCGTGACGGAGGGACCGACTTCGGTGTCAGGCCCCACGGTGACGCCTTCCTCGATGTAGGCGGTGGCGGGGTCCTGCAGCGAGACGCCGGCGCGCATGTGCGCCTCGTTGATGCGCTGCTGCAGCACGCGCGCGCGCGCGGCCAGCTCCACCCGGTCATTCACGCCGGCCGTCTCCGTGGCGTCCGCCTCCACCGAGCCCACCGGGCCCAGCTTCGCGGCCATCTCCACCAGGTCGGTGAGGTAGTACTCGCCCTGGGCGTTCTGCGGCTTGATGTCAGCCAGCGCCTTCCAGAGGAACTCCGCGTCCACGGAGTAGATACCGGCGTTGCACTCGCGCACCGCGCGCTGCTCCGGGGTGCAGTCCTTGTGCTCCACGATGCGCGTCACCTTGCCACCCTCGCGGATGACCCGGCCGTAGCCCGTGGGGTCCTCCAGGGTGGTGGACACCATGGCCAGCGTCCCGCCCGCCTGGTCATGGGCTGCCAGCAGCGCCGCCAGCGTCTCGCGACGCAAGAGCGGCACGTCGCCGTAAAGGATGAGGACCCGCCCGGAGTAGCCCTTCAGGGCCTCCTCCGCGGAGCGCACCGCGTCCGCCGTCCCGCGCTGTTCGCGCTGGAGCGCGAAGCGCAGGGGGGCCTCCGGGAAGAGGCCGCGCACGGCCTTCTCCACCGCCTCCGCCTGATGGCCCACCACCGGGACCACCGACGTGGCGCCCAACTCAAGGGCCCGCTTGAGGGGATACGCGCAAAGGGGCCGGCCGAGGATGGGGTGAAGGACCTTCGCCTTCTCCGACTTCATCCGCGTGCCCTTGCCCGCGCACAGCACCACCGCCGCCAGAACGCTCATGCGGCGGAGAATTAGGGACAGCGAATCGAGTCGTCAACCGCGCGAGGATCAGAAGGCGTGACGGTGTCCACCGGGCGCGGCTTCGCACTGACCGAGACGCACAGGGTGTTGCGTTGAATCGTGATGCCGAAGCTGGGCTTCAAGAAGACCGTCACCTCGGCCGCGCCAGGCGCGGCGCCAGGTAGGCTCTTTTTCTCGGGTATGGCTGGCGTGCTCATACGCTCCCCCGGACGCGATTCATGATGGGACCAGGATGCACGCCACTGGAGAACAATCCAAGAGGAAAAATGTTGCTAGGCTGAAATCCTGGTCCCGGCCACACGGTTCGTGCATACCGAGACACATGTAGTCCGTCTGGTCCCCCGCCGTCGCCGGACTGGAGGGTAGGCTTTTGTCGCCCGGGTAACACACCACCCAGGACGAAAGCCAGCGATGGACTGTTCAGACAACGCGAGGAGGGCTGAACCTGTGAAGGAAACAAGCTTCCGCGGTGCGGTGGTGAAGCGCGGGCTGCTGGCCGCGGTGTTGGTGGTGGCGAGCGCCGCGCAGGCGGCGCGCCCATACCGGGGCGGCGCGGTGGCCACGGCCTACCCCCAGGCGAGCGCGGCGGCGCTGCAGATGCTGGAGAAGGGCGGCAACGCCACGGACGCGGCGGTGGCGGCGGCCTTCGTGGCGGCGGTGGTGGGGCCCTACCACTCCGGCGTTGGCGGTGGCGGCTTCGCGCTGGTGCACGACGCCAAGAGCGGCGACACGAAGGTGCTGGACTTCCGCGAGGTGGCTCCCAAGGCGGCCACGCGCGACATGTACCTGAAGGACGGCAAGGTGGTGCCGGGCCTGTCCACGGACGGGGCGCTGAGCGTGGCGGTGCCGGGCGCCGTCGCGGGCTACCTGGAGCTGCTCAAGGCGCACGGGAAGCTGAAGCCTGCGGTGGTGCTGGCGCCGGCCATCGCCGCGGCACGCAAGGGTCTTTGGGTGACGCCGCGCTACCGCACCATGGCGGAGGGCCGGCTGGCCTGCCTGAGCCGAGACGCGGAGGCCTCGCGCGTGTTCCTGGTGAAGGACGCGCAGGGCCAGTGGGCCGCGCCGCCCGTGGGGCACGTCATCCGCCAGCCCGACCTGGCGCGCACGCTGGCCGCCATCGCGAAGGGAGGCGCCAAGGCCTTCTATGCGGGGCCGGTGGCGAAGGCCATCGCCACGTCGGTCCAGGCCGGCGGCGGCATCCTCACCCAGGAGGACCTCGCGGCCTACAAGACGCGCGGCGCCACGCCCCTGGAGGGCACGTACCGCGGCCACCGCATCCTCACCATGCCGCCGCCGAGCGCGGGCGGCGTGGCCGTCATCCAGGTGCTGACCGCGCTGGAGCAACTGCGTCCCCAGGGCGTGCCGTTCCGCGACGCGGAGGCGCTGCACCTCTACGTGGAGGCCGTGCGGCGGGCCTACGTGGACCGCGCGAAGCACCTGGGGGACCCGGCCTTCGTGGACGTGCCCCTGGCGCGGCTGGTGTCGCCCGGCCACGTCGCGGACCTGGCGGGCTCCATCGACCCGAAGAAGGCCACGCCCAGCGCGTCACTGCTGGCGCCGAAGGAGGGCGTGCGGGGCTCCACGCTGACGGACGAGCCCACCACCCTGACGCCCGAGCCGGAGAAGAAGAACACCACGCACATCTCCGTCATCGACAAGGACGGCAACGCGGTGGCCATGACGACCACGGTGAACTACGGCTTCGGCTCGTGCGTGGTGGCCAAGGGCACCGGCGTGCTGCTCAACGATGAGATGGATGACTTCGCCGCGCAGCCGGGCGTGCCCAACGCCTACGGCCTGGTGACGGGCGAGCCCAACGCGATTGCGCCGGGCAAGGTGCCGCTGTCCTCCATGTCCCCCACGCTGGTGTTCGCCAAGGAGGACCCCAAGCGCGTCATGCTCGCGGTGGGCAGCCCCGGCGGCTCCACCATCCCCACCACCGTCATCCAGGTCATCAGCAACGTGGTGGACCACGGCATGGACGTGGCGCGCGCGGTGAACGAGGGCCGCGTGCACCACCAGTACCTGCCCGACGAGGTGTGGGTGGACAAGTGGGGCCTGGAGCCGGCGACGCTGTCCGTGCTGGAGGCCAAGGGCCACAAGGTGCGCCGCGTGGAGCAGTGGGGCGACGCGGAGGCCGTCTACAGCGACCCGAAGACGGGGCTGCGCTTCTCCGCGAGCGACCCGCGCAACGAGGGCGCCGCCCTGGGACAGGACTGAGCAGTGCCCACCACCCCACCGCCCATCTTCGACGCCCACCTCCACCCGGAGAGCCTGAGCGACCAGGATTTGGAGTCCATGCGCTTCTTCGGCGTGGAGCGGGCGCTGGTGGTGGCGCACCACTTCCCGGAGCCCACGTCCAAGGCGCTGCTGCGGCACTTCGATGACCTGGTGGAGCGCCAGCTTCCCCGGTTGGAGCGCCTGGGCATCCGCGCGTACGCGGCCCTGGGCGTCCACCCGCGCTGCATCCCCCGGCGCGGCTTGAGCGAGGTGCTGTCCGCGCTGCCCGGCTACTTCCAGGGCGGGCGCGTGGTGGCGCTGGGAGAGACGGGCCTGCACACGGGCGGCGAGGAGGAAGAGGAAGCCTTCCTGGAGCAGCTCGCGCTGGCCCGGAGCCTCAAGCTGCGCGTGGTGGTGCACACCCCCACCACCGACAAGGAGCGCCACACGCGGCGCATCCTCACGCTCTTGCGACAGTCAGGCCTGCTGCCCTCGCGCGCGCTGGTGGACCACGCCAACGCCCGCACGGTGCGCACCATCCTGGAGGTGGGCCACTGGGCCGGGCTGACGCTGCACCCCGAGGCGCTCAAGGCCGAGCGCGCGGTGGTGCTGGTGCGGCGGCTGGGCAGCGAGCGGCTGGTGCTCAACTCCGACGCGGGCGACGGCGCCGGTGACATCCTCGGCCTGGCGCGCGCCGCCAACCTACTGGCCAAGGCCAGCCTGTCCGAGCGCATCGTCCGCCGCATCACCCACGAGAACGCCGCCCGCTTCTTCCAAGTGGGCGGCTGACGCTCGCGCGGCGCCGCAAGCCACCGTGGCCGGACGGCGTTGACCTGGGTCAACCCTCCTCCGCGGCGGAATCTTGCGATGAAACGGCGCGCTCTTCGTCATTCCCATCAGGAGCACGCAGCGGAAATAGGCCGGTCCCCCGCACGTTGCCCCCTCACCCGCGCTGGGAGTGGCATTTGCACCGCTTGGTCGTCTTCGTCGTCAGCCTCGCGCTCGCGGGCTGCACTGGCCCGTCCTCCGCTCAGCGCCCTGCGTCATCCACCGGGGCGCCGGTGCATTTCGCGTTGCGCCCCTTGGAGCCTGACGCGGGCCGCCAACTGACCGCCACCCCCGGGCGCTTCCTGGCGGCCTGCCTGTGCGACGTGCAACGGGCCCTGGCGCGCATCGACGCGCTGCTGTCACTGCCCGAGCCCCGGAACGTGGACGCGGCCCTCACCGCCTACGACGACGCCATCGCGTTGCTGGACGATGCCAACGGCCGCGCGGGCATCGGCGCCAACACCCACCCGGACGCCGCGTTCCGCGCGGCGGCGGCGCGCTGCGCCCAGGCCGCGGAGGGCATGCGCACGGACGTGTCACTCAACCCCCACGTCTACGCGGCCCTGGCCGCGCTGGACCTGAGCGGACAGGACGCCGCCACCCAGCGCTGGGTGGACCTGGTGCTGCGGGGCTTCCGCCGCGCGGGGGTGAATCGGGACGCGGCCACCCGCGCGCGGCTGCGCGAGCTGCACGATGCGCTCACGCGGCTGGGTCAGACGTTCAGCCAGCACATCCGCGAAGACGTCCGGTACGTGGAGGTGGCGCCCGAAGCGCTGGCGGGCCTCCCCGGCGACTACATCCGGGACCATCCACCGGGCCGCGACGGCCGGGTGCGCATCACCACCGACGCCTCCGACGCCCTGCCCTTCTTGACGTACGCGAAGGATGGCCGCGCCCGCGAGGCGGTGTGGCGCGCGGGCCAGCGGCGCGGCCATCCCCGCAACCTGGAGACGCTGTCACGCCTGCTCCAGACGCGTCACGACCTGGCCACGCTCCTGGGCTACCCGAGCTGGGCCGCCTACGCGTCAGAAGACAAGATGGTCCGACACCAGCACGTGGCCGAGGACTTCATCGAGCAGCTCGCCACCGCCACCACCGCACGCGTCCAGGACGACTACGCCGCGCTGCTGGAGCGCAAGCGGCGCGACGTGCCCGGCGCCGCTCGCGTGGAGCCCTGGGAGCAGACGTACCTGAAGGAACAGGTGCGCGAGGAGCGCTACCGCTTCGACTCACGCGAGCTGCGCCCCTACTTCGAATACACGCGGGTGAAGCAGGGCGTGCTGGACATCACCGCGCGGCTCTTCGGGCTCACCTACCGCCGCGTCCCGGACGCGCCGGTGTGGCACCCGGACATCGAGGCCTGGGACATCTATGAGGGCCCCACGCGCCTGGGGCGCTTCTACCTGGACATGCACCCGCGCCCGAACAAGTACGCCCATCCGGCCCAGTGGGACCTGGCCACCGGCCGCGCGGGGAGGACGCTCCCTGAAGGCGTGCTGACGGGCAACTTCCCGCGTCCCGGCGCCCACCCCGCGCTGCTCCAGCACGCCCAGGTGCAGACGTTCTTCCACGAGTTCGGCCACCTGCTGCACCACGTCCTCGGCGGCCGTGCGCGTTGGGCGGGCCTGTCCGGCTCCCGCACGGAGCGCGACTTCGTGGAGGCCCCCGCCCAGGTGCTGGAGGAGTGGGCCTGGCGCCCGGAGTCACTCCAGACGTTCGCCCGCCACGTCGTCACCGGCGAGCCGCTGCCCACGGAGACCATCCTCCGGATGCGGCGCGCGGACGCGTTCGGCAAGGGCCTGTGGCTGCGCCAGCAGCTCTTCTACGCGGCCGTCAGCCTGCAGCTCCACGCGAGCGACCCGGCCGGCGTGGACACCACCGCGCGGGTGAACGCGCTCCAGGAGCGCTACATGCCCTTCCCCGCACTGGACGACACCTACGCCCATCTCTCCTTCGTCCAGCTCGACGGCTACTACTCCTCCGCGTACTACGCCTACCTCTGGTCGCTCGTCATCGCCCGCGACCTGCTCACGCCGTTCCTGGAGCACGGGCTGATGGACCCCTCCACCGCCCAGCGCTACCGGGACACCGTGCTGGGTCCGGGCGGCTCCCGTGACGCGGCGGACCTGGTCCGGTCATTCCTGGGCAGGGACTACGACTTCGAGGCGTATACCCGTTGGCTCGACGACGCCTGACGCTGCTCGTCAGGGCCTGTAAAAACCAAGGGCCCCGCGATGTGAATCGCGAGGCCCCTTGTGTTGTGAATCCGTCAACCCGTTGACACTCCGCTCACGCAGGGTCGGCGCTCAGTGCACCGCGGGTGCGGACACCGGCTGCTCGGGCTGCAGGGTGATGCCCTGGGAGCCCACATTGAAGCGGACCTGCACGGGGACGCCCTGATAGCGGTACTGGGCCAGGGAGTCCGCCGCCTCGTCGAGCTGGCGCTGATAGCGCTCCTCGAGCTCCACGGCGATCAGCAGCATCGTCTCGCCCGCGTCCTCGACGCCCGGGCGGTACACCTGGCACCGCTGGAACCGCGCCCAGCGACCGTTCTCCATCTTCACCAGCTCGCCGTCGTAAGCCATGCGCAGCTCCTCTGCTGTAAATCCAACGGAATCCAATGTAGGGCCGGATTAACTCCGTGTCATCCCCCCACTTGAAAATTCGTCAAAACCCTGAAACTCCAATGGGTTAGGGGCACACATGGCAGGCATCCAGGCGAGGGGACAGGGGCAACTGCTCAAAAATGTAAATTGAGCGGGTCGTCAACGTGGTTAAGGCCCGCCTCGCGGGGCGGTGGCACGGGAGCAGTGCGTCACCTATGCTTTGGGGGAGATGAAGCTGCCCGGGCTGTTCCGCAAAGAGCGCACCACCATCCAGGCCGCCGACGCCCAGGACCATGCCGAGCGGCTCCTCGCGGAGTCGCTGCGCATGCTGGGCCAGGTCTGCTCCAAGGTCGCGGACGCCATCGAGGCGCAGCGGCTGTCCCGCCAGGGGTACTCGCACAACACCTACCTGCGACGGACCGACGGCGACGAGGACGACAGCGGCAAGAAGGCGTAGACGGGTGGCGCGCATGGCCACCGACTCCGACGCTGACGTGCCCGCGCCCTGCCTGGCCTCCGCGCCCACGTGGCGGGACGCCGGCATCCGCATGCCCATGCCCGCCCTCCAGGACGCGGAGGGCGCTCGCCTGCCCGAAGGGCTGCCTCCCGTGGTGGACGCCCACGTCCACCTCTTCCCGGACCGGGTGTTCGACGCGGTGTGGCGCTGGTTCGACCAGTACGGCTGGCCCATCCGCTACAAGCTGCACACGCGGCAGGTCGTGTCCTTCCTCCTGTCGCGAGGCGTCCACCGGGTGGTGGCGCTGCATTACGCCCACCGGCCGGGCATGGCCCGCGCGCTCAACGCCTACGTGGCGGAGGTGGCCCGGGAAGAGCCTCGGGTGCTGGGGCTCGCCACCGTGCTCCCGGGGGAACCCGACGCCACGGCCGTGCTGGAAGAGGCCTTCGCCGCGGGCCTGCGCGGGGTGAAGATTCACTGCCACGTCCAGGCCTTCTCCCCTGACGCGCCGCACCTTCACGAGGTGTATGCCGCGTGCGCGAAGGCAGGCCGTCCGCTCGTCATGCACGCGGGACGGGAGCCCTCCAGTCCCCACTACCCCCGCGACACCTACGCGCTCTGCGCCGCGGAGCGGGTGGAGCGGGTGCTGAAGGACCATCCCACGCTGAAGCTGTGCGTGCCCCACCTGGGCGCGGACGAGTTCGACGCCTACGCGCGGCTGCTCGAGCGGCATGACAACCTCTGGCTGGACACCACCATGGCCCTGGCCGGGTACTTCCCCGTCCCCCTCCCCCGCCGCGCGCTGGAGGTCCGGCCCGAGCGCATCCTCTACGGCACGGACTTCCCCAACATCCCCTACGCGTGGGACCGCGAGCTGCGGACGCTGCTGGGGATGAAGTGGGATGACGCGGTGCTCGCGGGCCTCCTGGGGCAGAATGCACTCCAGCTCTACGGAGCGTGAGCCCCGCGCGCATCCGGCCCCGGATGCAAGCCTCGTCCTCACGGGCCGTTCGCTGTTGAAAAGCATCGGGGCCCCTTCCGGAATGGAAGAGGAGTTCCCATCATCCTGCCCATAGAATTTCGCGGCGCGACACCCAAGCCGCAGCTTCCGAGGCCCTGCCATGTCCCACATCCTGGTCGTCGACGACGACGCGAGCCACCGCACGCTCATCTGCGATGCCCTCGAGGAAATGGGCTATCCCACGGTGCAGGCGGCCAACGGCCGCGAGGCGCTGGACCTGCTGGAGGGCGCCATGCCCTCCGCCGTGCTGCTCGACCTGCGGATGCCGGTCATGAGCGGCTGGGGATTGCTCGACGCGCTCAAGAAGATGCCCCGTGCGCGCGGTCTGCCCATCATCATCATCTCCGGCTACGGCTTCGAATGGGAGGCCGAGCTCGTGGGCGCCGCGGGCTACATCTCCAAGCCCGTGGACCTGGACAAGGTGCGGATGACGGTGCAGCAGATCGCCGGTCCGCCGGAGATGTCGCTCGTCCACTGAGCCGGCATCGTAGGAGCCGGCGGCATCCCCCTGTTGACGGGTGGGGATTGTCCCCCGGTGCCGGGCTCGGGTGAGATGGAGGGCATTCCATGACGCCCTCTCCCACTGATGACCTGGCGGTCGACGCCCGCGGCCTGCAGAAGCGCTTTGGCGGCTTCAGCGCGCTCAACGGCCTGGACCTGCAGATTCCCCGCGGCGCCTTCTACGCGTACCTGGGCCCCAACGGGGCCGGGAAGTCCACCAGCATCGCCCTGCTGACGGGGGTGTACGGCCCCGACGCGGGCACCATCCGCATGCTCGGGGTGGACGCGGTGGCCAGGCCCATGGAAGTGAAGCGCCGCGTCGGCGTGGTGCCGGAAGAGCTGAGCCTCTTCGAGCGGCTCACCGGCCGGCAGTACCTCACCTTCTGCGCGCGCATGTACGGGCTGGACGGCGACGAGGCCGCGGCGCGGGCCACGGAGCTGCTGGAGCTGACGGAGCTCACCTACAAGGCGGGCGCGCTGGTGGCGGAGTACTCCAAGGGCATGCGCCGGAGGCTCGCCATCGCCGCGGCGCTGATCCACGCGCCGGAGCTGGTGCTGCTGGACGAGCCCTTCGAGGGCATCGACGTGCTGGCCGCCGGCGTCATCCGCGAGCTGCTGCGCGAGCTGAGCCGCCGCGGGGTGACGCTGCTGCTCACCACGCACGTGCTGGAGATCGCCGAGCGGTTGGCCACGCACGCGGGCATCATCCGCGGCGGCCGCATGCTGGACCAGGGGCCGGTGGGCTCGCTGCTGTCGCGCTACGAGTGCCCCTCGCTGGAGGCGGTGTTCGAGAAGCTCATCTCCGTGCCGGCCTCGCGCAACGCGCGCCTGTCCTTCTACGGCGAGGCGCCCGAGTCCGTGACGCCGCTGCGCCAGGAGACCGCATGAGCCGCCCCGCCGTGCCTGGCTTCTTCCGGCACTTGTGGCTGCTGTGGGGGCTGCGCTTCGACATCGGGTTGAACCAGGGTCCCGGACGCAGCCGGCTGCTCGCGGTGGCCGCCTTCGCCGCGTCGAGCGCGCCGGGCCTCTTCCTGGGCCTGACGTTCTTCACGCTGATGCGGCTGCGGCCCATCGCGCAGAGCAACGTATGGCCCTTCTTCATCCTCAACCTGCTGTGCTTCGTCACCTTCTCGGTGTGGGTGACGTGGCCGCTGCTCTCCGCGGGCGTGGATGACCACTCCGAGCTGAGCCGCTACGCCGCCTTCCCCATCTCCCCCTTCCGGCTGCTCATCGCGTCGACGGTGGCCAGCCTCTTCGAGCCGCGCGCGCTCGTCTTCTACGCGCCGCTCACCGGGGCCGCGCTGGGCTTCGCGTCCGTCCGCGTGCTGTACATGCCGTGGCTGGCGGTGGTGCTCTACGTCCTCTTCGCGCTCCTGTGCGCGGCCTGGAGCAGGGTGGCGCTGTACGCCGTCATCAACGTGCTGCGGGCGAAGCACAGCGCGGAAATCATGGGCGGCGGACTGGCGCTCTTCCTCCTGGGCGCGTCGTTCATTCCGCCCATCGACACCTCGTGGCTGACGGCGGTGGGCGAGGCGGGCGTGGACGCCCTGGACATGTCCCTCATCATCAACGCGGCGGTGGCGCTGGGCCGCGTGCCCCCGGGGCTCTTCGGAGACGCGCTGGCGCAGCTCGCCTGGCACCGGCCCCGGGTGGCCATGCTGGAGGCGGCGGCGCTGCTCTTCTTCGCGGGCGTGGGCATGGCGGTGGCCTACGCGCTGCTGATGCGCTTCCACCGGCAGGCGGGCCGCGCGGGGGGCTCAAGCAAGGACTCGGGTGACAGCAACCCGTTCGCCACCACGCGGACGCGCTACACCACGCTGGTGACGCGCGAGGCCCTGGACCTGTGGCGCAACCCGCGCGCGCGGCTGCTGGCGTCGGTGCCCTTCATCCTGGCCATCCTGCTGAAGCTGCTGTCCGGCCGGGACCTGTTCGTGTTCCTCCTGGGCGGCGCGGCGGATGCGTGGCTGATGGGCGGCCTGTGCATCTACGGCGCGGTGGTGATTGCGTCCACATTCTCCCAGAACACCTTCGCGTATGACGGACAGGGCTTCGCGGCCTTCCTGGCGGCGCCCCTGGACCTGGCGGAGGTGCTGCGCGCGAAGAACCAGGTGCAGGGCGCGGCGGCGCTCGGGATGGCGGCGCTGGTGGCGCTCTTCTACCGGGTGTACTTCGGCTTCGGCACCGGGCTGGACCTGCTGTGCGCCATGGCGGCCGTGACGGCCGTGGTGCCCATGCTGCTGGCCGCGGGCAACTTCCTGTCGCTGTACTTCCCGGTGAAGTTCCACGCGAGCCTCAAGCGGCGGGACAAGGTGCCGCTGACGGCCTCCATGCTGGGCATCCTCGCGGCCAGCGCGGGCTGCATGCCCTTCGGCTGGGCGCTCAGGCTCGCGGGCAAGGAAGGCCCCACCTGGCACACCGCGGCGATGATTCTCCTGGCCGCCGCGCTGAACGTGGCGCTGTATCGCGGCGTGCTCCCCCTGGCGCTGCGGCTGCTGGAGCGGCGGCGGGAGGTCGTCCTCCAGGCGGTGACGCGGGAGTAGCCCACGCGGCGGACAAGCTGCTCCCGGAGGCCGTCCATCCGGCGCCAGGGGAGCGCGCGCGCCCACGCCTGACACGCGCAAGCCGCGGACGCCTGCAAGCGCGTCCGCGGCCTCCGGGTCCCCACCTCCATCGCGCTCAGTAGGCGATGCCGTGCCGGGCGGCCTGCGCCTTCACGCCCTTCATCACGTTGGCGTCGAAGGCGTCATCCTTCTCGGGGGCGTTCTTCGTCAGCCACGCCTCGCGCTCGGCGGCCAGCGCCTCCGCCTTCTTCTCCAGCGACTTCTTCTCCTCGGAGAGCGCCTTCACCTTCGCCACCTGCGCCTCCTTGGACATGCCCTTGAGCTCGGAGGGGAGCTCGTCCGCCTTCACGCTCGCCAGCGCGGACGGCGCCTCCACCAGGTCCACCGCGCCGCCCACCGCCTTGGGCGCGCTGCTCGCGGGGGCTCCCGCGGCCCCACGGCCGCGCGTCTTCTTCATGTAGCTGATGCGCTCGGCCGCCGCCTCCGGCGCCAGCGCCCCCATGGAAGCGGCGCGCGCCATGTTCTCCGCCTGGACCTCCCTGCGGCCCGTGTAGAGCGTCTTGGTGGACAGCTCCGCGTTCACCTTCGCCAGCTCCGCGTCATACGGCGTGGCGACGGCGACCATGCCACCGCCCTGGTCAATGGAGTCGAAGGTGCCGTCCGTCAGCTTCGCCACGAACCGCCACGACGTCTCCGTCTCGGCGTTCCCGCCGCACCGCACGGTGTTCACGACGATGTGCTTCTCCCGGGCCTTCTTCGCCCAGTGCTTGAAGTCCCAGTCGTCGTTGCGCTGCGCGGGGGGCGCGTCCCCCACCAGGAAGATGGCCTTCATCACCTCGCGGTTCTGGCTCCAGGACAACTTGGACACGGCCTCGCCCAGGCCGCGCCCCACGTGCTCGGGCGTATCCCCGCCGCCCCCCGCCTCGAACTTGCGCAGGTTCGCGAACACCGTGTCCAGGTCGTCGCTCAGGTCGAAGCGCTTCGTCACGTAGTCGTCGCCCACGTCACGGTAGGCCACCAGCCCCACCTTCAGGTGCGGCGTCGGGCGGCCCTGCGCGATGCGCGAGGCGATGGAGTAGATCTTCCGCTTCGCCCCCTCCAGCAGCCCGCTCATCGAGCCCGTCGTATCCAGCACGAACACCACCTCGATCTCCGGCCGGGCGGCGGCGGGGACCTGCTGCTGGGAAGGCGCCGGCTGCGCGGGCTTCTGGTCCGGAGCGGGCTTCGCCTGGGCGGCCGGCGTCGCCGTCCTGGCGGGCGCGGGCTTCTCCACGGGCTTGAGAATCGGGCTCTCCCTGGCCTGGGCCAGGGCGGCGGACAGAGCGGTGACGAGCGCGGCCGACAGCGCGGCGCGCGACAGGGACTTGCGGTCCATGGCGTTCTCCAAGGGAATGGGACGGCGGCAGCGAGGTTGGAAACGGC
Source organism: Myxococcus sp. AM010 (assembly GCF_013372585.1). Classification (NCBI taxonomy): domain Bacteria; kingdom Pseudomonadati; phylum Myxococcota; class Myxococcia; order Myxococcales; family Myxococcaceae; genus Myxococcus; species Myxococcus sp. AM010. The sequence continues at coordinate 21,616 of NZ_JABXEO010000007.1, read as the reverse complement.
TGACCTCGCCCCCGGGTCTACGCCCCCGGTCGATTTCTCACACGCGCCGGCGGCCTCGCCGAGCCCGCCTGCTCTGGAGCGGCTTGCCCGGGTGGCACGGGGGGCGGATGCTGGCACGCACCAGGAGACTCAAGAACATGACCCCCTCCATCCGCCGGCCCCTCATCGGGAGCCTGTTCCTCGTCGGCAGCGCGCTCGCGTTGTCCTGCGGCGGCACCGGGCCCTTCTTCCGCATGGCCTTTGACATCCCCGACACCCTCACCGCCATTCCAGGTGAGAGCCTCCCGGTGGACATCACCGTGCTTCGCGAGGGCGACGACCAGAGCGAGTTCCGCATCAACCTCCAGAATGCGCCCGAGGGCGTGACGCTCGCGCCGGAAATCGTCCTGCCCGAAGGCGAGGCCAGCGTCACCACGACCGCCACCTACGCGGTGGCGCAGGACACGCAGGCCCAGGGAATGATGCGCGCCTTGCTGGTGGCCACCAACGCCACGGAGACGTTCGCGACCAGCGCCAACATCTTCCTCGTCATCCTCCCGCCGCCCGTGGCCCAGCCGGACTTCTCCGTCACCATCGAGCCTCGCCAGTTAAACCTCTTCGCCGGTCAGAACGAGAAGGTGCGCATCACCGTGACGCGAGCGGAGGGCTTCACCGGCCCCGTCACCGTCGCGCTGGAGTCGCCCACCCGCCGCATCAGCATGCCCACGGTCACCATCCCCGCGGACCAGACGTTCGTGGAGCCCTACATCGACACCGACCGCGGCATGACCCGCGTGCCCGTCGCCGCCTCCATCATCGCCACCAGCGAGGACGGCCGGCTGGCCAGCACGGGCACCACCGTCAACGTGCGCTAGCACCGCCACGCATCAATTCGAAAGCCCACCCGCTCAATCTGCCCCGCCCGTCAGACGAACGGCGGGCCCCCGTCCGGCGCCGGGGCCCGCCCGCACGACAGCGGTGCACGAAGAGGCCAGGGAGGGTTACCTTGAAGACAGCCATGAGCATCTCACCCACCCGCCGGCAGGCCGCGCTGGACGCCCTCAAGCTGGACGACGAGGCCCTCCTGAAGGCGTGCGAGGTGGACTACTTCATCGCCTCGGGCCCGGGGGGCCAGCACCGCAACACCACCGCCAGCGGCGTGCGCCTCACGCACGCTCCCACCGAGCTGTCCGTCAGCGCCACCGAGCGCCGCAGCCAGGTGCAGAACAAGGGCGTGGCGCTGGAGCGCCTGCGCGAGGGCCTCAAGGTCCTCACCTTCGTGCCCAAGGTGCGGCGGGCCACCAAGCCCACCGCCGGCTCCAAGCGGCGGCGCCTGGAGGGCAAGAAGCGCACCTCCGAAAAGAAGGCCCTGAGAAACAGCAAATCCGGCTGGTAACCCGGGTCCATTCAGACTCCAGTCACCCTGTCGTCGGACAGTCTGGGTGCGCCTAAAGTTTGCGGGCTCGCAGACGTTGCAAGGTCGTCTGCTGCTCGGAAGGACCTCCTCCCGGAAATTCGCCGTGGAGTGTCGGGGGCTTGGCTCGCCAAGCAGGGAGGCACGCGGTGTGCAGATACACCCTGCGTGTCTCCACTACCCCAGCCCCCAGGGGTCATTGTGCCCGCAGGACATTCCCCCATGCCCTTGCTCACGGTTTTTTCGACGCCTTCCCAGAAGTACCGTTCCCGCGCGCCCCGCTGGAAGCTGTGGGCACCCCTGGCGCTGACGCTGGCCGCCTCCGCCGCGTGGGCCCAGGACGCCGCCCTCGAGCCGGACTACGCCGTCGAGGCAAAGAACGCGCAGCCCTCCGGCCTGGTGGTGCGGGTGGCGCCCCTTCATCAGACGCAGCTCATCGTGGAGAACGCCGAGCGCGTGAGAGTCCAGGCCGCCGCGGTGGTCGAGGCGTCGCTCGGTGAGCCGAACCAAATCATGGTCCAGGGGCTGAGCCTGGGCGTGTCCGAGGTGCTCGTGTGGCGCCAGGGCATCAAGCAGCCCCTGAGCGTGCGCGTGGAGGTCGCGAAGTGAGCCGGCGCGACGCACGCGGAATGACGCTGCTGGAGGTCAGCATCGTCCTCGCCATCATCGCGGTGCTGGCCGCGCTGGCCTACGCGGGCTACGCGCAGCTCAGCGCGCGGACGAGCCCGCAGAACGCGGCCGCCGACCTGTCCGGCGCGCTCGCCGAGGCCCGGGCCCGCGCCGTGGACCGCCAGGCCGACGTGTGGCTCATCATCTACCCGGACATCAATCCGGAGGGCCAGGCCGGCGCCGGCAACGGAGCCTGGTTCCTGGTGGAGGACCGCCTGCGCGACTTCGGAGCCGCCGCGGCCCCCGCCGGGCAGCTGAGCTTCAACACCTTCTCACCGCCGCTGGACATCCAGCCCACTGCGGCGCAGGGCCGGCTGATGGACGCCATGTACCTGGACCGCTACTCACAGCGCACCGTGCGCTTCGGCGCCAGCGGCAACCTGGCGTGGACCGGCATCTTCGAGGGCCTGGCCGCCACGGACTGCAGCTTCTGCAGCGGCGCGCCGCGGCGTGGCGCCATCGTCTTCCGCGGTGACGGCTCCGCGCGCTTCGTGGACGGCGCGGGCCAGCCCGTCATCCCCGCTGGCAACGACACCGTGAACCGGGCCGCGTCGCTGGCACTTCTCTCCACCGACGGGCAGCGCGAATACCTCTTCGCCGTCTCCGCGCCCGTCGGCTTCGTCGACATGAGGGTCAACCGATGAGGCGCCTGAATCCCGCATCCCGCCGTGCCCGCGTGCGCGGCGCCACGCTCATCGAAGGCCTGGTGGCCGCCGCCATCCTCGCCATGGGCATCAGCGGCGTCTTCGGCGGGCTCATCTTCGCCAGCCAGCAGAACGCCGCCGCCAACCGCCTGTCGCAGGCCAGCGCCATCGCCTCGCAGGTGCGCTCCGGCCTCCAGCTCCAGGGCCGCTCCCGCCTCTTCGCCGGTACCGGGCCGCTGTCCAGCGCGCGCTGCGCCGGCGCCGCGGAGACGCTCGAGCTGGCCGGCGGCCTCTCTACCCTGCCCGACGCCTGCGTCGTGGACCTGGACGCCTTCGAGACGGGGACCGGCGACCCGCTGCTCCGCGTGGTGCCGGGCTACTCGCCGGAGGAGAGCGAGTACTACCGCCGCGTCCTCGTCTGGACGCCGGCGCAGGCCATCGACTCGGTCGCGGTGGTGGTGTCCTTCCGCAGCGCCGGTCAGCGCCGCTACGTCAAGCAGTTCGTCGCGCTCTACAACCCGGCGGAGAACGGCGCGGGGGTGGAGCTGTGAGCACGCCCAGGACACACGCGCGACGCGGCTTCACGCTCATCGAGTTGCTGGTGGGCATCACCGTCTCCTCGGTGGTGCTGCTGGCGGTGGCGGGGACCATCATCGCCGTCAACAACATCTTCCAGAACAACACCGTCTCCAAGACGGCCGTCGAAGGCAGCCGCGTGGGCACCGACTACCTCAACCGCACGCTGCGCTACGCGGGCTACGGGCTGGACCCGGCCATCGCCTTCGACTTCGACACGGCGGGCCTGCCGGGGGCTCGCAAGGACAACTACACCGAGGAAGTGGAGGACTGGGGCACCTTCGTCACCGACGACCTGGCCTTCCGCTACCGCGACCCGATGTTCCTGCGCCACGGCCAGCTCAACGGCGCCGGGGCGCCGCCCTACCAGTTGACGCTGGACTCCGCCGCGACCTTCGGCCAGCCGCTGCGCCAGGGCCAGGCGGTCCTGGTGGCCTGTCCGGGTGGCCAGGACTACTTCCTGGGACGCCTGACGGCGGACGTGCCCGCGGACGGCACCACCGCCACGCTGGACACCGCGCTCGCCGCGGGCCTCCCGGGCGACGCGCCCAGCGCCTGCATGTCGGACGCCGGCCGCGTGCCCTTCGTCATGCTGGTGCATGAGAAGCGGCTGCGCGTGGAGGAGCACGGGGGGCGCCCCTACCTGGTGGTGAAGCACGGCTGGGCGGACAACGCCGACTTCGACCCCATCGCCGCGGACGTGGAGTCCTTCCAGGTCAGCTACCAGATGAACCGGCCGCCCGCGAACTCCGCGTGCTGCGCCGGCCTGCCCGCGCCCGACGGCGCCGTGGGCAGCGGCATGGCCTGGGTGCTGGGTGACGAGGACTCCGTCGTGCTGCCCAAGTACGACGCCGACGTTCCGGCGCCCACGTACAGCACGCCGTATGACGCGCCCCTGCGCTACAACATGAACCCGGCCAACATCCGCTCGGTGGGCGTGGGCCTCACGGTGCGCTCGGTGCGCCAGCTGCCCTCCGGCACGAAGAACCAGGCCCGCAAGCTCTTCAACGCGGAGCCGGTGAACCCCGAGGACACGTACTTCCGCACCACCGTGGAGACGTCCGTCCGCATTCCCAACATGACGTCCCGCGCGTTCTTCATCCCCGAGCTGCGCGCCGCTGGCGTCGCCGGTGACCTCAAGAACGTCTGGGGAGGCTAGCCACCATGACTCACTTCGCCTCACGCCGGGGCAGCGCCCTGGCCATCACCCTGATTGCCCTGACGGTGCTGCTGCTGCTCGTGGTGGGCGCCATCACCTTCACCGGCCGCAACCAGTCCGCCGCCGTGGCCAAGACGCGCAGCGACCGCGTGGAGGCCTGCGCGGAGACGGCGCGGCGCTACCTGCTGTCGCGGCTGAAGGTGTTCGGCACCGGCGCGGTGCCCGTCACCAACATCAGCCTGGAGCAGGTGCTGCAAGACGACCAGGTCGTCGCCGACAGCAGCGTCATGCGCACCGCCCACCTGGGTGACACCGCGTCGGCGCCCACGGCGGCGGTGCTCGCCTCGTCCTCGTTCAGCAGCGGCAAGGACCAGGTGAGCGACGCGGCCAACACCCTCCGAGAAGGCACGGCCGGCGGCAGCTACTACCGCGTGGTCGTCATGTGTGACGAACCCGGAGGCCGGCAGGCCGAGACCGAGTTCGTCTTCCGCTTCGGCATCTGACCCCTTCGACACCGCCCTTCCCCGAGAGCCCCCCCCATGAAGGCACTCTTCTCCACCTTGACGGCCCTGACCGTGCTGCTGGCCGCCCCTGGCGCGCTCGCGCAGGACCCGGCGTCTTGCAGCCTGCAGTCCACCTCCCGCCTGGACGCGCTGCTCAACCCCGCCCGCGGCAGCGACGAGCGCTTCTTCACCAGCCCCAGCGGCCCGCCCAACATCCTGCTCATCCTGGATACGTCGGGCTCCATGGCGTACTGGCCCATCGCCTGGAGCAACAACGACTACTACAGCTTCGACGAGAACCAGAACGGGCAGTCCCCGGGCTGCCGCCAGGAGAACATCGACGCGCTGAACTACGACGCCAACGTCGAGTACCCGCGCATGTGGCTGTCGCTGACCAACCAGGACTCACCCTGGTTCGTGCCGTCCAGCTACTACCGCTTCGACGGCAACGGCAGCGGCACGCAGGCCAGCTTCGGGATGAACCTCAACCCCGTGCGCTTCGACCAGCCACCGCCCAACACCGTCATCAGCGACAACGCGGCGGCGGCATGCTCCAACCTGGTGGGCACCGGAAACGGCGGCAACCGGCCCGCGGCGCGCGCCGCGTGCGCGCAGTGCCTCGCGACGAAGGGCTACTTCCAGTACAAGCACGACGCGCGCGTGGCGGCCGGCAACTTCCTCAACTTCTACTCGCCGCGCGGCCACTCCGCCGTCAACGTCATCAGCCAGGTGCTCAAGGACTCGGAGCGCACGCGCTTCGGCGTGGTGACGTTCTCCGCGAGCAGCGCCGCCAGCGACACGGTGAAGTGGAGCAACCAGGACGTGGTGCGCTTCGAGCGCTTCGGCCCCCGGTGTGACCAGTCGCTCAGCGGCGCGGAGCGTGACAACCACCGCAACAACCTGCTCCTCAAGATGAACCGCGGGCTGCGCTTCAACACGGGCACGCCGCTGACGCAGGCCATGTGGGGCGCCAGCACCTACTTCCGCTCCTCCGGGGACGACCCGTTCCCTGGCTGGTTCGGCAGCGACTACCTGCGTGACTCGGACTTCGACGACGAGGACTCGCCGGGACGGGCCGCCACCTGCTTCACCTGCGGCTTCAACGCCATGATCCTGCTCACGGACGGTGAGCCCAACGAGCCCAGCGGCAGCTCCGCCCAGGTGCCCTCCCAGGTGCGGGACCTCAACGTCCCCTGCAACAACTGCGCGGCGGCCGGCCAGGGCAACACCAGCGGCGGCTCCAGCAGCCACATCCACCGCATCGCCAAGTGGATGTGGACGCATGACCTGCGGCCGGAGCTGGATGGAGCGCAGCAGGTGGCCACCTACACCGTGGGCTTCGCGCTGACGAACACGCAGGCCATCAACCTGCTGCGCGTCACCGCGGACGCGGGCGGCGGGCGCTTCTACGCGGCCACCAACTCCAGCCAGCTGAAGACGGCGCTCCAGTCCATCGTCGACGACGTGCAGAACCGCAACGTCGCGTTCGCCGCGGCGGCCATCTCCTCGTTCCAGACGGGCAGCTCCACGCTCAGCGCGCTGATGCCGCGCATGTCGCCCGCCTCGGGTGACAGCGCCTGGCGCGGAGATTTGTGGCGCTTCAACCAGTTCAACGAGTTCGTGGAAGGCGTGGACAAGAACGGCGACGGGGACATGGACGACATCTTCGTCGTGGACCGGGACGGGGACATCGTCGTCGAGGACTCGTCAGGCAACTTCGTCAAGGACGGCGGCAGCACCCCGGCCAACCAATTCTGGGAGGCGCGCCGCGCGCTGCTGGCCCGGTCCCTGGACAGCCGGAAAATCTACACGGTGACGGACAGCAACCAGGACGGGCGCATCACCGCCGCGGACAACACTGCGACGCCCATCGAGTTCACCGTGGACAACCGCGAGGCGCTGAAGAGCTACCTCGGCATCCTCGGCACCCCCGCGTGCCCGAAGGTGCAGTCGCTGAGCCCCCTGGACATCGACCCGGGCACGTTGCTGGCGGGCCTCCGGCTGACGCCCCAGTTGGCCGCCGCGGCCATGGGCGTCACGGTGCCCGGCTTCGGCAGCGTGGCGCAGGCGCAGACGTGGCTGGACGACCTCTGCGTGCGCGCGCTCATCCAATACGTGCGCGGCCAGGACCTGGCGGACGAGGACGGCAACGGCGACCGGGCCGAGGTGCGCCGCTCCGTGCTGGGCGACATCTTCCACTCCGCGCCGGTGCTGGTGGACCCGCCCATGGACAAGTTCCTGTGCAACCTGGGCATGAGCAATCAGTGCACGCGCACGCTCTACAGCCAGCAACTGGGCGTGTCGCCCACGCCGCTCGCCACGGAGGACATCAGCCGCTGCGGCAACACCGTGGAGGTGGACGCGTATGACGCGTACCTGCACCGCTACCGCCGCCGGGACAAGCTGGTGCTGGTGGGCGCCAACGACGGCATGCTGCACGCCTTCCGCGACAGCGCCGCCAGCGGCGACAACTGCGCGGGCGGCATGCCCATGATTGAGTACGCGCCCAGCACCGGCGAGGAGGAGTGGGCCTTCATCCCGCCGGACCTGCTTTCGCGCCTGCATGAGATGGCCAGTGGCCACCAGTACTACGTGGACGGCGACATCATGGTGCGCGACGTGTGGGCGGACGGCTCGGGCGGCTCGCAGGCGGACGGCATCAAGCAGTCCGACGAGTACCACACGATGGCGGTGATTTCAGAGGGACGCGGCGGCGTGCACTACCTGGCGCTTGAGCTGCGCGCGGACGCGGGCACCGGCCGCTTCGGCCCGCCCCGGATGCAGTGGATGTACCCGCAGCCGGACTCCCCGGAGGCCGCCCTCTTCGGCAAGACGCTCTTCTCCCTCAGCCCCAAGCCGCCGCCCATTGGCCCCGTGCTGGTGGAGGCGGGAACCGCGCCCGGCGCCGTGTCCCGCTACAACGCGGAGACCCAGGAGCGGTGGATGGTGGCCCTGTCGGGCGGCTGGTCCCCCGGCCAGGAGAAGGGCCGCGGCATCTACATGGTGGACGCGTGGTCCCCCGAGGTGAATGGCCGCACCGACAACCTGTGGTGGAAGTTCGAATACGACCCGAACGCCACCGGCGAGCAGCACGGGCCCGCGCGGCACCTCACCCACAGCGTGGCGGCGCCCGTGGCGCTGGTGGACTACGGCGTGGCGGGCAACGTGCAGCAGGATGGCTTCTTCGACACGGCCGTCTTCGGTGACATGCGCGGCCAGCTCTGGGTGGCGCGCATGTCCGTGCCCGGCGCGCTGGACCCTTCCACGAACCTCATCCGCAACTGGAGCGCCGCGCGCGCCTTCCAGATGGACCGGGACTCCGTGGGCCCCTCGGGCGTCCCAGGCACCAGCCTGACGCGCACGTGGCCCTTCTATTACGTGCCCTCCATCGGCATCCAGCCGGGCACGGGCGCCATGCGCGCGCTCGTCGGCACGGGAGACCGCTACGCGCTGCTGGATGACCAGGCCGGCATCTGCCGCTTCGACAACCCGCAGGCCTGCGCGCGCTACGGGTGCGGCAACGTAGAAGTGGATTACCGCGTGGACCGCATCGGCGAAAACATCACCCAGTCGCGGCACCAGTGGACGCAGCGAGGGCTGGCGCAGTCCACGCTGACGCGCGGGACGGCCTCGCAGCCCGCTTGCGGCGACCCGGGCCAGACGGTGGTGTCCGCCCGGTTCACCCGGCACGAGGCCCGCTCCTGCCCGGGGGCGCCCCAGGACTACACCTCCATGAGCCCCGCGCGCGTGGAGTGTGGCAAGGACGCCGCGGGCAACTTCCGCTGCCTCGACGTGAGCAACGTGGCGCCCAACTTCGCGGACCTGGAGCTGACCCGCAGCGTCAACGCCATCGGGAAGAACCGCTTCTACGGCGTGCGCGTGTACGGCGTGGCCGGGCAGACCTTCGCCGAGGACGCCACCGCTGTTTCCGCGGAGGGCCCCCTGACGGCGAGCCAGTTCGACGCGGAGCGCCTGAGCGACCGCACTGGCGACAACGACACCAGCGGTGACCTGGTGGACGTGACGAACATCACCTGCGACGCCTCCGGCGCCTGCTCCGCCACGGGCGCCCTGCCCGACGGCAAAGGTTGGATGCTGGAGTACACGGACAACCACACCCACAAGACGGCGGGCGGCGCGGCCACGGTGGCCAGCTGCACGCTGTGGAACGTCATCTACCCGTCGCAGGACGGCGAGGTGTGCAGCAGCACCGCGGCCCGAGCCCGCTTCTACCAGGCGGACTTCCTCAGCGGCCTGCCCAACTGCGCCGCGTCCTTCGAGAACGCCCGCTACCAGGAGCGCGCGGTGCTGTCGCCGCCGCCCGAGCCCGCCACCGCGGTGATGATTTCGCCCACGGGCAGCGTGAAATACAGCGCCATCATGCAGGAGCCCGGGCAGCGGCAGGCCACCTCGGTGGACGTGTCGGAGAACAGCGAGGTGCTGCAGAACGTGTACGAGCTGCCCCTCACCCAGGAGCAGCACGCCTGCCGTCACGAGGACGCGGCCCGCTGTCTGCCGTGACGTGCAGGCCCGCCGCCGCCCTCCCCGCTCGCCTGGGGAGGGCGTTGGGCGTTAGAAGACGGGCATGCCCGCACTCGAAGACGCCATCGCGCTCGCGGTGGCCGCGCACCACGGCCAGCGAGACAAGGCCGGCCAGACGTACATCCTCCACCCGCTGCGAGTGATGATGCGGCTGGACACGGACGAGGAGCGCACGGTGGCCATCCTCCACGACGTGGTGGAGGACACGCCCTACACGCTCGAGCGCCTGCGCGAGCTGGGCTACCCGGAAGCCGTCCTGGGCGCGCTGGACGCGCTCACCCGCCGCCAGGACGAGACATACGAGGCCTTCATCGAACGGCTGCGCCCGCTGGCGCTCGCCCGCCGCGTGAAGCTGGCGGACCTGGAAGACAACATGGACGTGCGGCGGCTGGCCGCGGTGACGCCCAGGGACGCCGAGCGCCTGGCCCGCTACCGCGCCGCCTGGGCCCGCCTGCGCGAGCCGTGAAGACACGACGGCCCGGAGCGCCACCAGGGACACTCCGGGCCGCGGTGCTACCGGCGCCCGCCGAGGAAAGCAGGGCGCCGGTTCCTTCGACTCCGCGCTAGGCCTTGGCCAGCTGGCGGAGCACGTACTGCAGGATGCCGCCGTGGCGGTAGTAGTCGAGCTCGTTCGGCGTGTCGATGCGGCACACCACCGTGAACTCCTTGGTGCCGCTCTCCCCCGTGGCCTTCACGGTGAGCTTCTTCTGCGGCGCCAGGTCCTGCGCCACGCCGGTGATGTCGAACTTCTCGTGGCCGGTGAGGCCCAGCGACGCCGCGTCCTGGCCCGCCTCGAACTGGAGCGGCAGCACGCCCATGCCCACCAGGTTGGAGCGGTGGATGCGCTCGAAGCTCTTGGCGATGACGGCCTTCACGCCCAGCAGCATGGTGCCCTTGGCCGCCCAGTCACGGCTGGAGCCGGTGCCGTACTCCGCGCCCGCCAGCACCACCAGCGGCGTGCCCTCCGCCTGGTACTTCATGGACGCGTCGTAGATGCTCATCCGCTCGCGCGTGGGGATGTGGACGGTGACGCCGCCCTCCACGCCCGGAACCAGCAGGTTCTTCAGGCGGATGTTGGCGAAGGTGCCGCGCACCATCACCTCATGGTTGCCGCGGCGCGCGCCGTAGGAATTGAAGTCCTTGGGCTCCACGCCGTTGGCCATGAGGTACTTGGCCGCCGGGCTCGCCTTGGCGATGTTGCCCGCGGGGGAGATGTGGTCCGTGGTGACGGAGTCACCCAGCAGCGCCATGACGTGCGCGCCATGGATGTCCTGCGCGGGCTTGGGCTCCTTCGGCAGGTTCTCGAAGAAGGGCGGCTTGCGCACGTAGGTGGACTTGTCGTCCCACTGGAACGTGGCGCCCTTGCCCACCGGCAGCTGCTGCCAGAGCGCGTCGCCCTCCATGGCGTTGGCGTACTGGCTGCGGAACTGCTCCGGCTTCACGGAGGTGCGGATGACCTCCTGAATCTCCTCGTTGGTGGGCCAGATGTCCTTGAGGAACACGGGGCGGCCGTTGGGGTCGTTGCCCAGCGGCGCGCTGTCCAGGTCCACGCCCACCTCGCCGGCCAGCGCGTAGGCCACCACCAGCGGCGGGCTGGCCAGGTAGTTCATGCGCACGTGCGGGTTGATGCGGCCTTCGAAGTTGCGGTTGCCGGACAGGACCGCGGCCACCACGAGGTCGCCCTCGGTGACGGCGTTGGCCACCGGCTCCGTCAGCGGACCGGAGTTGCCGATGCACGTCGTGCAGCCGTAGCCCACGATGTGGAAGCCCACCGCCTCCAGGTAGGGCAGCAGGCCGGCGTCGCGCAGGTACTCGCTGACCACGCGGCTGCCCGGGGCCAGGGACGTCTTCACCCACGGCTTCGGGTTGAGGCCGCGCTCCACGGCCTTCTTCGCCAGGAGGCCCGCGCCCACCAGCACCGCCGGGTTGGAGGTGTTGGTGCAGGAGGTAATCGACGCAATCACCACCGCGCCGTGGCCCACCTGGTAGCTCTGGCGGCCGTTCTTCACGGTGACGGTCTGAGCCAGACGCTCGGGAGGCACCGCGGCGGCGGCGGCCTTGCCCTCGTCCCCGCTCTTGCTCTTTCCGGCCGACAGCATCTCCACCAGCGACTTCTCGTAGCCGGACTTCATGTCCTTGAGGGGCACACGGTCCTGCGGGCGCTTGGGGCCGGCGAGGCTGGGCACCACGGTGGACAGGTCCAGCTCCAGCGTGTCGCTGAAGAGGGGCTCCTCGGCGTCGTCACGCCGCCACAGGCCCTGCTCCTTGGCGTAGGCCTCGGTGAGGGCGACGAGGTCGTCCGGACGGCCGGTGAAGCGCAGGTAGTTGAGGCTCTCCTCGTCCACCGGGAAGAAGCCGATGGTGGCGCCGTACTCGGGCGCCATGTTCGCGATGGTGGCGCGGTCCGGCAGGGACAGGTTCTTCATGCCGCTGCCGTAGAACTCCACGAACTTGCCCACCACGCCCTTCTTGCGAAGCATCTGCGTGACGGTGAGCACCAGGTCCGTGGCGGTGGCGCCCGCGGGCAGCTTGCCGGAGAGCTTGAAGCCCACCACCTGCGGAATCAGCATGGTGATGGGCTGGCCCAGCAGCGCGGCCTCGGCCTCGATGCCGCCCACGCCCCAGCCCACCACGCCCAGGCCGTTGATCATCGTGGTGTGGCTGTCGGTGCCCACCAGCGTGTCCGGGTACACGGTGCTGCCCTGGCGGAACGTCACGTGCGCCAGGAACTCCAGGTTGACCTGGTGGCAGATGCCGATGTCCGGCGGCACCACGCCAAAGCCCTTGAACGCGCTCTGGCCCCAGCGGAGGAACGCGTACCGCTCACGGTTGCGCTCGAACTCCAGCTCCGCGTTCTCCTTGAACGCGGCGGACGTCGCGAAGGAATCAATCTGCACCGAGTGGTCGATGACCAGGTCGGCCGGGTTGCGCGGGTTGATTTTGTCCGGGTTGCCGCCCATGGAGGACAGCGCCTCGCGCATGGCCGCCAGGTCCACCACCGCGGGCACGCCCGTGAAGTCCTGGAGCAGCACGCGGGCGGGGTGGAAGGAGATCTCCACGTCCGGGGTGGCCTTGGGGTCCCAGGCCAGCATCTTCTCCACGTGCTCGCGCTTCACCACGCGGCCGTCCTCGTGGCGCAGCAGGTTCTCCAGCAGGACCTTCAGCGAGAACGGCAGGCGGTTCACCGCCGGGTGGGATTTGGCCAGCTTGCCCAGGCTGAAGAGGTCATAGGTGGCGGAACCCACCTTGAGCTGGGACTTCGTGCCGAAACTGTCGGTCATGTGTTGTGCCGTCCTTCCTTGCGCGGGATGCGGCAACTTCTAGGCCCCCCTTTGACGCGTTGCAAAGGGTTCCTGCGAGCGCATTGAAGGCCGGACGCTTCGCGCTGCGGGGATGCACCCCGCTGAGGGGCGGCCCTGCGTGGCTCAAATGATTCTGCGAAGCAGAGACAGTGCCCGCTCCAGCAGCTTCTGCCACAGGGGCCGGCGGCGGAACTCCGCCAGCGTCACCTCGCGGCAGTCCCCGCAGTCGGTGCGGAAGGAGTCCTCCAGTTGCTGTCCCAGGCGCGCGTCGGTGAAGACGGCGTTCACCTCGTGATTGAAGGCCAGGCTGAGGCGCTCCAGGTTGAACGAACCGATGGTGCCCCACACCCCGTCCACCACGGCCGTCTTGGCGTGCAGCACGCCGCGCTGCCACTCGAAGATGCGGACGCCCGCGCCCAGCAGCCGCTCGTAGAAGGCCCGGGCCATGAACTCCAGGAGGGGGTGGTCACTGCGCGCGTTGAGCAGCAGATGGACCTCCACCCCGCGCCGGGCCGCCTCGCGCAGCGCCATCACCATGCGCCGGTCCGGGATGAAGTAGGCGGCGGCCACCAGCACGCTGCGCCGGGCCCGGCGGATGGCGTGCAGATAGGACCGGTGGATGCTTCGCCGACTGGACAACACCGCCAGCCCCACCGAGCCGCGGCGGGACGGCGGGTTGCGCAGGCGCTCCAGCCGCCGCGTCAACCGGTGGAAGCGGCCCTGGAACATCATCCGCCACGTGGCGGAGAAACACCGCTCCAGTTCGTGGACGGCCGGCCCTTCGATGCGCAGCACGTCATCCCGCCACGCCGCGCCCAGCTCCGCGGGCGCCCAGTGGGCGGAGATGTTCACCCCGCCGGTGAAGGCCACCTCACCGTCCACCACCAGGATTTTGCGGTGGTCCCTCCGCAGCAGGTGCCGCAGCCCGCGTGACAGGCTGAAGGGCTTGAAGGCGCGGATGTCCACGCCCCGCGCGCGCAGCCCGGCGAAGAAGCTCCGGCGGCTCGTCCACGAGCCCACCGCGTCATACAGCACCTTCACGTGCACGCCGCGCTCGGCCGCCTCCGCCAGCGCCTCGCCGAACCGCTCGCCGACGGCGTCGGAGACGAACATGTACGTCTCCAGGCGGACATAACGGCGCGCCTGGCGGATGGCCTCCAGCATCGCCGGGTAGGCCTCCACGCCGTCACGCAGCAACTGGCAGGCGTTGCCCTGCACCACCGCATGACGGCGAGGCAGGTAGTAGCGCGACAGGAGCAGCCCGGAGACGTTGGGGCGCCACACCGGCCCATGCTCCGGCACGGGCCCCGGGGGCGTGGGCGCACGCCGCGGCGCGCCCGTGTCCGCCTCCCCCGACTGCTCGGTCAACGCCTCCGGCTCACGCATGGCCTCCCAACGGTGCGGATGCCCGGGCGAGCCGGCAACCCGAGCCGCTTCGCAGCCTGGCTTCCCGTGCCAGCCGGTGTCCGGAAGCCGACAGGACAAGCCCGCGACTTCACGAACACCGGAAATCCGTGGCGCGACCTAGAGACCGTACTCCGCGCGCTTGGCGTCCGCGCGGGTGGCGCACGGCTGATCGAACTCCGGGAAGTACTCCTTCACGTGGTCCAGGGTGGCGGAGGCGCTCTTGTAGTTGCCCTGGTTGTAGTAGCCCTCCACCTCCAGCAGCAGCTTGGAGCAGGTGCGGTCCAGCTCCTGCTGCGCCGCCTTCATGCGCTCCTGGGCGTCGTAGTAGAGGTCCGGCTTCGGCTCCGGGTGGGCCTCCAGCATCAGCCACGACACGCGGAAGGACTTCCAGGCCTCGTAGCGGTTGCGAGCGCCGATGTCCGGCGTCTGGAAGTGCTTCAAGCCCCGCTTGTGGTACTCGGTGGCCTCGCGCACCAGCTCCTCGGGCAGCAGGTCCGGCAGCAGCGCGCGCTCCACCCAGATGTTCCAGATGGTCCACGGATCTTCACCCGGCGGATTCTTCACGTTGTCGAAGATGATGCGGTTGGGCTCGCCCTTCTTCAGGTGCTGCGCCGGAATCATCAGCTCGATGGAGCGATCCTGGCTGGCCAGCGTGTCGGGCGGCACCTTGCCCACGTCCACGCCGTTGACGCTCACCACGACCTCATCCTTGGAGATGCCCTGGGCCTGGTAGTGGAGGATGACCACCGCGCGCGTGGCGGCGGTGTACTCCCACTCGAAGACCTTCATGTCCGCGCGCTCCCACGTCACGCCCGGCCCCAGGCCGAACGACTCGCGGATGGGCTGGCCGCTGAGCATCGCGGGCTCCTCCCCCACCGGCTGACCGTCCTCGCCGCTCAGCACCAGCCAGTAGAGGACACCGAACAGCGCGAGCACCATGGCCACGCCGCCACTGATGATGCCGGTGCGCACGCCCTGGCTGGCGTCCGCCCAGAAGAGCTTCGCGCTGGACACCACGCCAGGGGACTCACGCCGGATGCGCGCGCGCTCCGCCGCGGACAGGCCCCCACCCCCCGACGCGGACGGCGCCGGACGGGCCCGGGCCGGCGGGGGCGAACTGGACGGCCGCCGCGCGGGTGGCGCCGCGGGCGTCGGGCGCTCGATGGCCGCCGGCCGTGAGCCGCTCTGCCCCTGGGACACGGGGCGCAGGGCCTGCAGATTGGAGCGGGTGGCGCCCTCGCGGATTTCGTTCAGCGCCTCCTGGTCGGCACCGTCCGGGGCCAGCGCGACGCCCTTGTTGCGCTGCCGCTTCAGGGAGTCCAGGGAGACGATGCGCGTGCTGCCATCACCTTCCTGGGCGCCGGCGGGCAGCTCCTCTTCGCCCGTGGCCGGCTCGTCCGTCAGCATGCCGAAGATGAACGTCACCGGCCCCAGGGTCAGCTTGTCGCCGTCCTCGAGCACCTGCGTCTTCACCGGACTGCCGTTGACGAGCGACCCGTTGGCGCTGCCCTGGTCCTCGACGGCGTAGGCGTCACCGTCGAGGAAGATGCGGCAGTGGCGCCGGGACACACCCGGGTCGAACAGCGCGACGTCACAATCCGTCGAACGGCCGATGAGAACGGAGTCCTGGTCGAAGACGAACTCCTTACCGGCTTCTCTACCCTCGGAGATCGTCAGCTGGAAAGGCATGGGGGGTCACAATCCTACAGAGGCCCGCGCCGCTCGGGCAACGGCCGCACGCGCGGAGGCCGGTTCCATGACCTGCGCCTCGCCACCGAAGGACAGGACCCACTGGGTGAGCCAGCGCTCGCTGTCCCCCGCCACCAGCACCTCCACGCCCCCGTCAGCAAGCGGGCGGGCATCCTGGCCGAAGCGCTCCTTCACATACGGTGCGGCCACGGGGGAGAAGCGCACACGCACCGTGGCATCCTTCAAGCCCCGCGCCGGGTTGGGCACGTCCGCCCGGGCGTCCGCGGGCGGCTGGAAGGGCACGTCCGTGACGAGGATGTCCTCCATCCGGTCCAGGCGGAACAGGCGCGCGTCCTGCCGGGTGTGGCAGTAGCCCTGCAGGTACCACTGCCCCCGGTGGCTGAGCAGCTCGTAGGGGCGCACGGTGCGCGGCTCCGGTGACCGGCCGGGGCTGGCGTAGCCGAACGTCACCTCCAGGCGCTCGATGATGGCGCGGGTGAGCGGCCCCAGGGCCTGGGGCGCCTCCGTGGACGCATCAATCTTCCGGTACATCTCCCGGTAGCGCTCGCGGGTGGCGGGCGGCAGCACGCGCTCCAGCTTCTCCAGGGCGCTCTGCAGCGCGTCCCCCGTGGCCGGCCGCAGCAGCTCCGCCGACGCGGCCAGCGCCGCGGCCTCGCCCGGCGTCAACCGGGGCGGCGCGAACAGGCGCTGGTCCAGGTCCACGTAGACGCGGTCGTTGTCCACGTAGATGTCGATGTAGTCATCCGGGTTGAAGGGCGGCCGGCCCACACAGGTGAGCAGGTCCAGCTCCTCCAGCAGGTCCTCGCGGCTGACGTTGAGGGCGCGCGCGAGCGCGTCCACCGTGACGCCGGGGTGCTTGGAGACGTAGGGGACCAGGAACAGCAGGCGGCGGAGCCGCTCGTGGACGTTGCTCATGCGCTCACCTTGTCCAGCGAATCGTCGTGGCACGCCACGATGCGCGAGGCCATCTCCCGCAGGCGCGCCTGCGCCCGCTCCGGGCCCTCCACGCGGCAGTCCGGCCCCAGCGCCAGGCAGAAGCGCATCAGGCCATCCACGAACGTCACCGGCAGCCGCGCCCGCACCGCCCCCATCTCCGAGGGCTCCAGCGTGGCGCCGGGCAACAGGCTCGCGGCCCGCGAGGCGAGCGTGCCCGACAGGTGGAGCACCACCTCCACCTGCTCATGGAAGCGGTGCTGCCACGGGAAGTACGCCACGTGGGCCTCCAGCGAGAAGTCCGCCGGCACCTGGAAGTCCGGCGTGCGCGGACGCGCCGTGTTCACCTTCAGCTCGCGGATCCGGTGGACGTGGAAGGTCCGCAGGTCCTTGCGCAGGTGGCAGTACCCCACCAGCGTCCAGGCGCCGCGGCGCAGCGCCAGGCCATACGGGTCCACGCGCCGCTGCGTGGTGCCGGCCTGCTTGGGGCTGGCATACGTCAGGTCCACCCACTTGCGGGCCGCGCACGCATCCCAGAGCTGCTCCAGGCGCGCGGAGACCTCCTTCTCCTGGCCCTCATGCACGGAGCCCAGCTCCATGCGCACCCGGGGTGTGGGCAGGGATTGACCGGCGAAGAAGCCGATCTTCCGCAGCGCGTGCGCCAGGTCGTCCCGGCCCGGGAAGGCGCCCGACGCCAGCGCCGCGGAGCCAGCGGCATAGAGCACGGCCAGCTCTTCCTTGGAGAGGTCCGCCTCCGGGAGGTAGTAGGCGTCCCGGTCGACGAGGTAGCCGTCCCGCCGCTCGTCATCGCCCTGCACGTACGTCAGCGGAAAGCCCAGCTCCACGAGCTCCGCCTTGTCGCGCTCGAACTTGCGCTCGGCGGCATCATCGGAGCCGCCGTAGTCACCAGGGAAGTGCTCGCGCAGCTCGGCCCAGGAGATGGGCTCGCGCGCGTCGAGCAGAAGGGCTACGAGGTCGAGGATGCGTTCGGTGCGGTCCATTGGAAAGGTCGGCGACGATGCCGGGCGGACCCGGGGGGGTCAAGAAGTGGACGTGTGGGTGGGGAAACAGGTGAGCGGTCCGCCCGCGTCCGCGAGATAGCCGGACATGACTGAACAGACAAGCAGGTATTCGTCTGTAGGCGCGGTTGTCCTCATTCCAGCGGACAAGGACTTGGGCGGGGGGCTCGCACGACGGGCATGATCTGGGTTATTGCTGCACCATTCCGTGGAAGTGGAGAAGACGTGGACGGGCCATGCCTGTCCGGATGCCGCGTGGCCGACGCGGCGAGCGGAGCCTCTGAAGGGACTCACGATGAGCGGCATCACCCTCGTCCGTAATGTGGTGGCCGGGTTGGCGATGTTCGTGGGCGCCACGAGCATGGCCGCGCCTGCGCCCGTGCGCGCGGAGCCCCTCTACTTCGCCGTCGAGGTCCGCCGCGACGGGCGCCTGGTGGCCCAGCCCAAGCTGCTGGGTGAGACGGGCCGCACGCTTCGCGCCGAGCGCCGCCGCCCCGGAGCGCCCCTGCCCGACTACCGGCTGGTCCTCACACCCAGGGCAGAAGGCCAGTCGTTCCTCCTCCAGTTGGACGTGCTCCTGCCCGAGGCCAAGGGCCACTCCGAGCTGGCGCTGCTCCACGGCCAGGAGCGCAAGCTCCAGCTCGGCCGCGTGCCCGGGGAGCTCGAGGTCTCCCTGCTGCTGATGAAGGTGGACTCGCCGGAGTTCCGCGCGCTCATGCAGCTGGGCGAAAGCTGCGGCAAGTCGCTGTCCACCTCGTCCATCTGACCGGCGCCCCGCCCGGCTACAGCACCGCCAGGTCGTCGCGATGCACGGCCTCGTCCAGGTAGCGATAGCCCAGCACCGCTTCGATGTCCGCCGTGTGGTGTCCGGCGATGCGTCGCAGCTCGTTGGCGTCGTAGGCCGCCAGCCCCCGCGCGAACACGGCGCCCTCCGCGTCCACCAGGTCCACCGGGTCTCCTCGCCCGAAGTCGCCCTCCACGCCGCGCACGCCGCTGGGCAGCAGGCTGCGCTTGCCGGTGACAATGGCCTCGCGCGCGCCAGCATCCACCGTGAGCGTCCCGCGCGCGCGCAGGGCATGGGCAATCCACGCGGCGCGGGCGCTGCGGCGGCTGCCCGTGGGCTCGAAGAGGGTCCCCACGTCCGCGCCCTCCAGGACGGCGCGCAGGCGGCCGGGCACGGCGCCGGACGTAATCACGCAGTGGATGCCGGAGTCAGACGCGCGCGCGGCCGCCCGCACCTTGGTGCTCATGCCGCCCGTCCCCACCCCGCTGCTCGTGCCGGTGGCGAGCGCCAACACCTCCGGCGTCACCTGCATCACCGTGGCCACCAGCTCCGCGTCCGCGTCGCGCCAGGGGTCACCGGTGTAGAGGCCCTCCACGTCCGACAGCAGGACGAGCGCGTCGGCGTCCACCACGCCGGCCACCAGGCCCGCCAGCGTGTCGTTGTCACCGAACTTCAGCTCGTCCACGGAGACGGTGTCGTTCTCGTTGATGACGGGGACGACGCCCGCCGTCAGCAGTCGCTCCAGCGTGTGCTTCACGTTGAGGTAGCGGCGGCGCTCCTGCACGTCCTCGTGGGTGAGCAGCACCTGGGCCACCGCCTTCCCGCGCGCGGCGAAGGCCTCTTCGTAGGCCTGCATCAACCGGCTCTGCCCCACCGCCGCGCACGCCTGCTTGCCTGGGATGTCGCGAGGGCGCGAGGGCAGCCCCAGCCGCTCGACCCCCAGGGCGATGGCCCCGCTGGACACCACCACCAGCTCGCGGCCCTGCGCGGCCCACAACAAGTCCTGGCCCAGCGCATCGAAGTGCTGACGGTTGAACCGCCCGGTGGCGTTCGTCAGCGCGTTGGTGCCGATTTTCACCACCACCCGCCGGGCGGCGCGCAGGGCGGTGCGTCCCGTGGAAATCGAACTCACGGGGCGTCAGCGTAGGTCAGAAATGGAAGACGCGCGCGTCCGGCGTGTTTTCCTCACAGCGGCAGTCATAGAGTCGTACGGAAAAGGTGGGGGCCCCAACGCCTCCGCCAGGAGAGCACGGTTTGAAGGAAATCTACGGCAACACCCTGGGCCTCAAGTCGAGCGAGCAGCACCGCCTGCGCAACACCTTCCGCCGGCGCGTCCCACCGCACGAAATCGTGTCGCCCGAGCTTGCCCGGCACCTCACCGAGCTGTCGCGTGAGACGAACCGGCAGGTGGGTGTGCTCGTCAACCGGAAGGGCGAAATCGAGCACGTCATCGTGGGCAGCGCCCACAAGCTCGAGCTGCCGGACATCGGCCGCGCCCGCGCGGGTCAGGTCCGTCTGCGTGGCCTCCGCCTGGTCCACACCCACTTGAAGAGCGAGCCGCTCACCAAGGACGACCTCACGGACCTCGCGCTGCTGCGCCTGGACTGCGTGGCGGCCGTTGGCGTGGGCCACGACGGCCTGCCCGGCGTCCTGCACTACGCCTACCTCGTTCCGGAGAACAGCTCCGGCGACTTCTGGCACGTCGAGTCGCTGCCCTCCGTCCACGTGGCGCAGCCGGACCTCATGGACACGCTAGGCGCGCTGGAGGAGGAGTTCAACCGCAAGGCGGCGTCACGCAAGGTGGGCGGCCGGGAGAAGGCCATCCTCGTGGCGGTGTGCCTGGACGGCAACCGCGCACTGGCCGAGTCCAGCCTGGCGGAGCTGAAGGAGCTGGCGCGCACCGCGGGCGTGGAGGTCATCGACTCCGTGCTCCAGGTGAAGCGCGAGGCGGACCCGCGCTACCTCATCGGCCGCGGAAAGCTGGAGGACCTCAACCTGCGCTCCATGCAGTCCATGGTGGACCTGCTCATCTTCGACAAGGACCTCACCCCGTCCCAGGGCCGGCACATCGGCGAGGCCACCAGCCTCAAGGTCCTGGACCGCTCACAGCTCATCCTCGACATCTTCGCGCAGCGCGCGCAGAGCGCCGAGGGCAAGCTCCAGGTGGAGCTGGCGCAGCTGAAGTACCGGCTGCCGCGCCTGGTGCAGAGCGACGACTCGCTCAGCCGGCTCATGGGCGGCATTGGCGGACGGGGCCCGGGCGAGACGAAGCTGGAGATTGACCGCCGCCGCGTGCGCGAGCGCATCACCCACCTGGAGAAGCGCATCGACGCGATTGGCAAGGAGCGCAGCGTGCGCCGGGCCCAGCGCAACCGGCGCGAGCTGCCCGTCATCTCCATTGTCGGCTACACCAACGCCGGCAAGTCCACGCTCCTCAACGCGATTACCAACGCCGAGGTGCTGGCGGAGAACAAGCTGTTCGCCACCCTGGACCCCACCAGCCGGCGGCTGCGCTTCCCGCGGGAGCGGGAGGTCATCATCACCGACACGGTGGGCTTCATCCGCGATTTGCCCAAGGACCTGGTCGCCGCCTTCCGCGCCACGCTGGAGGAGCTGTACGACGCCAGCCTGCTGCTCCACGTCGTGGACGCGGCGGACCCCGCCCGCGACGAGCAGGTGGAGGCGGTGGAGAACATCCTCGAGTCGCTCGACCTGATGGAGAAGCCGCGCCTCATGGTGTGGAACAAGGCGGACCTGCTGCCGCCGGATGAAGTGGAGGTGCTGCTGCGCACCCGGGGCGGCGTGGCCATCAGCGCCGCGACGCGCGAGGGCCTGGCGACGCTGCTGGCCAAGGCGGACACCACGCTGTTCGCCGAAGGCGCCACAGAGGCCATTGGCGCAGTCTGAGCCCACGGTTGCCGGGCAGGCACGGCTCCCCGTAGAGTCGGGGGGCCGTGTCGATTCCCGCCCTCCCT
>NZ_JABXEO010000079.1:0-42264 GCF_013372585.1 Myxococcus sp. AM010 | reverse complement strand
AGATGTCAGCCTGACACGATAGGGGAGTGGCTCACGCCGCGGCTCCAGGCTCCCTCCCTGGTAGGCGGTGTGGTGGGCGGGAGGGGACAGGGCACATGAGGTGGGAAGAGATGGGCGAGACGCCCCGGGAGGACAGGCGCGGAGGCAGGGACGGCGGTGGTGTGAAGGCGTCCCCCGGTCGCTCCTCCCTGGTGGCCGTGCTGGCGGAGAAGCCCTCCGTGGCGCGCGACATCGCGCGGGTGCTGGGGGCGAACGAGCGCGGTGAGGGCTGGCTGCGCGGCAACGGCTACGTGGTGACGTGGGCCATTGGGCACCTGGTGGGGCTGGCGCAGCCCCATGAGATTCGCGCGGACTGGAAGAAGTGGAGCCGCGCGCTGCTGCCCATGCTCCCGGCGGACTGGCCGCTGGTCGTCTCCAAGGAGACGCGCAGCCAGTTCGAGGTGGTGAAGCAGGTGCTCAACGCGCCGGAGGTGTCCTCGGTGGTGTGCGCCACGGACGCGGGGCGCGAGGGCGAGCTCATCTTCCGGTACATCTACGACGCGGCGAAGTGCCGCAAGCCGGTCCAGCGGCTGTGGGTGTCGTCGCTGACGGAGCGGGCCATCCAGGACGGCTTCCGCCGGCTCGCGGACGGCCGTGAATACGAAGCGCTGGCCGCCGCGGCCATGGGGCGCAGCCGGGCGGACTGGCTGGTGGGGATGAACCTGTCGCGCCTGTACACGCTGGCGCACGGGGGGCATGGAGAGATGCTGAGCGTGGGCCGGGTGCAGACGCCCACGCTGGCCATGGTGGTGGAGCGCGAGCTGGCCATCCGCGACTTCGTGCCGCGTGACTACCTGGAGGTCGTGGCCACCTTCGCGCCCAAAGCCAAGGGTGTGCCGCCGGACGCGCGGTACCAGGGCACGTGGTTCCGCTCGGGGCCGGAGGGCAAGCCCCTGGCGCCCCCGGGCTTCGAGGGCGTGCGCGAGGCGCGGCGGCTGGACGCGAACGGGGTGGAGGCGCAGGCCGTCATCGACCGCGTGCGCTCCGGCCGGGCCGTCATCGAATCGCTGGAGTCGGAGGAGAAGAAGATGGCGCCTCCGCTCCTCTACGATTTGACGGAGCTGCAGCGGCACGCCAACCGGCTCCATGGCTTCAGCGCGCAGCGCACCCTGGAGGTGGCGCAGGCGCTCTACGAGAAGCACAAGCTGTTGAGCTATCCGCGCACCGCCAGCCGGCACCTGTCGCGCACGGTGGCGGACACGCTGCCGGAGGTGGTGAACGCCATCCGCGCGCCCTACGAGGAGGACCTGGCCGTCGGCACGGGGGCCCGGGCGCTGGGCAAGCGCTACGTGGATGACGCGAAGGTGACGGACCACCACGCCATCATCCCCACGCCCACGTCGCCGGGCGGGGTGCGGCTGTCTCCGGACGAGCAGCGCGTCTATGACCTGGTGTGCCGGCGCCTGCTCCAGGCGTGGCACGAGGACCATGTCTGGCGTGTCACCACGGTCATCACCGCGGTGACGTCGCCAGGGGCGCCGCCGGTGGTGGACCGCTTCCAGAGCACGGGCACCCAGGTGGAGCGGGTGGGCTGGAAGGTGCTGGACATTGGCGGCGGGCAGAAGGCGCCGCGGCTGAAGTCGGAGGGGCGCAAGGGCGAAGACGCGGAGCGGGAGCCGGACGACGAGCCCCAGACGCTGCCGCCGGGGTTGGCGCGCGCGCAGCCGCAGTCGGTGGAGGACGTGGAGGCGGTGAAGAAGCGCACGCGTCCGCCCCCGCGCTTCACGGATGCGACGCTGCTGACGGCCATGGAGTCGGCGGGGCGGGCGCTGGATGAGAAGGAGCTCGCGGACGCGATGCGCGAGACGGGCCTGGGGACTCCCGCCACCCGCGCGGCCATCATCGAGGTGCTGCTGGACCGCGAGTACCTGCGCCGCCGGGGCAAGGTGATGGAGGCCACGGAGAAGGGCATCCATCTCATCCAGGTGGTGCACCCGGATGTGAAGACGCCGGCCATGACGGGCCAGTGGGAGGCGTGGCTCCAGCGCATCGAGCGCGGTGAGGGTCAGCTCGATGCATTCATTCGCGGCATCGAGGCGTATGTCATCGAGGTGGTGGGCCATGGCGCCACCGCGCCGCAACGGCCTCTGCGCGACGAGGTCGTGGGGGCGCCACCTGGAGCGGGTTGGGGGCAGGGCGGCGCGGCGCAGGTGGCGGGAGCGGGAAGTTCGTTTGCTTCACACGGCGCTGGCGCGGGAGCGCGTGGCCCTGGCGGGCAGGCTGCGTTCGCGGGGGCCCCTGCCGAGCGCCTTGCGGATGCTTCGTCGGGGCGTGGACGGCAGGTGGCGTTCGCGGATTCGTCTGCCGAGCGCCTTGCGGATGCTGTGCCGGGACAGGGCCGCCAGGGAGCGTTCGCGGAGGCTCCGGAGCCGCTCTTCGGGACGCGGCGGAGCAGGACTTCGGGCTCCGTGGGTCGCTCGGAGCCGCGTGACGAGCCTCCGTCCTCCGCCATGTCACCGGGCGGTGGACCGGCCTCACGTCTTCCGCGAGCGGACGGCGCGGGCTGGAACGCTGGGGCCTGGGGGGACGCTGGCGCCGCCCGTGCTCCCGTGAACCGTGCGCGGACCACGGCGTCCGCTGCGTCCTCCGGGCAGCGGCCGGAGCGCATGCGGCGCGCGCCGACGGCGCCCGAGGCGCTGCGTCCGCTGCTGAAGGAGGCGTTCGGCTTCTCGGAGTTCCGGCCGTACCAGGAGGCGGTGTGCCGCGCGGCCACCGCGGGAGAGGACCTGCTGCTCGTGATGCCCACGGGCGCGGGCAAGTCCCTCTGCTACCAGTTACCGGGCCTGGCGCGCGCGGGCACCACGCTGGTGGTGAGTCCGCTCATCGCGCTGATGGAGGACCAGGTGGCGCGGCTCCAGTCGCTCGGCTTCGCGGCGGACCGCATCCACTCCGGCAGAGACAGGGCCATGTCGCGGCAGGTGTGCGCGGACTACCTGGAGGACCGGCTCGACTTCCTGTTCATCGCGCCCGAGCGGCTCGGCGTCCCGGGCTTCGTGGAGTTCCTGGCGCGCCGCACGCCCGCGCTCATCGCGGTGGACGAGGCCCACTGCATCTCCCAGTGGGGACACGACTTCCGCCCGGACTACCGGCTCCTGGGCGCCCGCCTGCCCCTGCTGCGTCCCGCGCCCGTCGTGGCCCTCACCGCCACCGCCACGCCGGACGTGCAGCGCGACATCGTCCAGCAGCTCGGCCTGCACGGCCCCGGGGGCAAGGCGCGCACCTTCATTCACGGCTTCCGTCGCACCAACATCGCCATCGAGGTGCGTGAGCTGAATCCCAGCGCGCGCGGCGACGCCATCCAGGCCTTGCTCCAGGATGAGGAGAACCGGCCCGCGATTGTCTACGCGGCCACGCGCAAGCACGCCGAGCAGTTCGCTGACCTGCTCGCGGGCGAGTTCACCGCCGCCGCGTACCATGCGGGCCTCCAGCCCTCGGAGAGAGACCGGGTGCAGGCCGAGTTCCTCCGGGGCTCGCTGGAGGTCATCGTGGCCACCACGGCGTTTGGCATGGGCATCGACAAGCCAGACGTGCGCACCGTCATCCACGCGGCGCTCCCCGCCAGCCTGGAGGGCTACTACCAGGAGCTGGGCCGCGCGGGCCGTGATGGAAAGCCGTCGCGCGCGGTGCTGCTGCACTCGTACATCGACCGGCGCACGCACGAGTTCTTCCACCGGCGGGACTACCCGGAGGCGTACGTGCTGGAGCGGCTGTTCCAGTCCACGGCGCCGCAGCTCGAGCCCAAGGCCGTGCTCCAGGGCCGCGTGCGAGGCGACCCCGAGGTCTTCGACAAGGCGCTGGAGCAGCTCTGGATTCACGGCGGCGTCGTCATGACGCCCGACGAGACGGTGATGCGCGGGCGGCCGAACTGGTCCGCGGCGTACTCCGCGCAGCGTGAGCGCAAGCTGCTGCACCTGGAGCAGATGGGGCGCTACGCGGAGGCCCATGGCTGCCGCATGAAGCAGCTCGTGGGGCACTTCGGTGACACCCAGGATTCGGGCGAGCCGTGTGGCCTGTGCGACGTCTGCGCGCCGGAGGCCTGCGCCACGCTGCGCTTCGCCGAGCCGACCTCCGCGGAGCGGCACGGGCTGGAGCGCATCCTGGAGTCGCTCCAGGAGCGGGACGGACAGGCCACCGGACGGCTCCACCGTGAGCTGTTCGGAGAGGCCCTGCCTCGGCGCGACTTCGAGCGATTGGTGGGCGGACTGGTGCGCGCCGGGCTGACGCGCCTGGCGGTGGACTCGTTCGACAAGGACGGGCAGGTCATCTCGTTCCAGCGTCTGGCCCTGACGGACGCGGGCCGGCGCACGCGCGCGGTGGACCCCCAGCAGGTGCTCCTGCCAATACCCTTGGAGAAGGCCGCCAAGCGCAAGCGGGGCAAGGGCGCGGAGGCGGGCGCCGCGAAGCGGTCCTCGGGCAAGAAGCGCACGGTCCGCGCCAATGGCGGGGCCACGACGCGGCGCACGGCCGAGCCTTCTGCGAAGATGGTGGAGGCCTTGAAGGCCTGGCGGCTCGCGGAGGCTCGCAAGCGGCGCGTGCCCGCCTTCCGCATCCTCACCGACCGGGTGCTGGAGGCCATTGCGTCGGCCTGTCCGGAGAATGGCTCGGAGCTGATGGCCATCCACGGGGTGGGGCCCTCCCTCACGGAGCGCTACGGCGCGCAGATTCTTTCCCTGGTGGCGCGCAGGAGCTGAGCCCGGAAGCCCGCGCATGAGGCGGCGTCCTTCCCACGAAGGGAAGGGCGCTTCTTCCCGCGCGCCACGCCGATGCCATGGCAAGGCCGCGGGGCGGGGCGCAAGGGACCGCGTCCACACGCCCGCAGGAACGGGCAGCGTGCGTCCAGGCAACGAATCTTCTTCACCGCGCTGGCGGGCAGTGCAGGCGGCGTCCGCCCATCGCCACGTTGGTCCGACCAAACCGGCGGACTTGCGAGCGGACGCAGGATGAAGAGGGGGCACGCGATGGACCTGGGCTTCGAGACGATTGGAAACGCCACGCTCATCTGCCACGACCACGGTCCGGTGCTGGTGACCGACCCGTGGACGGACGGCAGCGCGTACTTCGGGAGCTGGACGCTGTCGCATGAGATTCCGGCGGCGCAGCGCGCGGCCATCCAGGCCTGCCCCTACGTGTGGCTGTCCCATGGCCACCCGGACCACTTGAGCATGGAGTCGCTGGACGTGCTGCGCGCGCGCACGCTGCTGGTGCCCAACCACTTCGGCAACCGCATGCGCGATGACCTGCGCGAACAGGGCTTCAATGTGCATGTGCTGGTGGACCGGGTGTGGACGCAGCTGTCACCGCGCATCCGCGTCATGTGCCTGCCGGACGTGAATCAGGACGCCGTCCTGCTGGTGGACATGGACGGGCGGCTGCTGGTCAACCTCAACGACGCGGGGGACCGCGGGGCCGGCCGCTTCGTGCGCAAGGTGGTCAGCGGGTATCAGGAGTCGTACCTCCTGGCGCTGTCCGGGTATGGCGACGCGGACATGATGAACTTCTTCACCGAGGACGGGCAGCGCATCGCGCCCCACGCCGCGGCGAAGACGCCCGTGGGGCGGACCATTGCCCGGCAGGCGGAGTTCTACGGGGCGCGCTACTTCATCCCCTTCAGCTCCATGCACAAGTACCAGCGGGCCGACAGCCGCTGGGCCTCCGAGTACACCACCCGGCTGGAGGACTACGGCCGGGGCTTCGAGTCGCGCACCTGCTCGTTGCTGCCCGCGTTCATCCGCCACGACTTCATCCGCGGTCAGACAGAGCGCATCCAGCCTCCGGAGCGCGTCTTGCGCCCGGTGGACCCCAAGGCCTTCGGGGACGACTGGAGCGAGCCGCTGGACGCGGACGAGGTGAAGACGCTCACCACCTACTTCCTTGGCGTGGAGCACCTGGGGCGCACGCTCGACTTCCTGCGCTTCCGCGTGGGCGGCCGGGAGCACGTCGTCACGTTCCAGAAGCGCCGCTTCCACCGGGGCATCACCTTCGAGGTGCCGCGCGGCTCGCTGATGACGGCCGTGCGCTATCAGGTCTTCGACGACCTGCTCATCGGCAACTTCATGAAGACGACGCTGCACGGCGACTTCGGCGCGGGGCGGCTCTACCCGGACTTCAGTCCCTACGTGGCCAAGTACGCGGACAACGGGCAGGCGCGCACGCGCAACGAGCTGCGGACCTACTTCGCGGACTACCGCAGGCGCGACCCGCTGGGCTTCCTGCGCGCCCAGGTGGAGACGCATTGCGTGCGGCCCCTGCAGACGCAGTCCGCGGAGCTGCTGCGCGCCTTGTTGCCCCAGGACTCACGGGGCTTCCGCGCCGCCAAGGAGACCTTCTGGCGCGTCCGCCGCGCCCTGCTCTAAAGGTACGGCGACAGCAGCCGCGCCAGCCCATCCCGCAGGCGGATGGGCAGGGCGCGCGCGTCCACCTGCTCCAACGTGAGGGGCCGCGCGTCGCGCAGCCGCGCGGCCACCACGCCCTCCAGCTGCGTGGCCAGGGCGGCGTCGTAGCACTCCACGTTGAACTCGAAGTTGAGCCGCAGCGAGCGCGGGTCCCAGTTGGCCGAGCCGATGAGCGACCACACGCCGTCCACCACCAGCAGCTTCGTGTGGTCGAAGGGCGGGGCGGTGAGGAAGATGCGGCAGCCCGGCCGCAGCACCTGCCACAGCTGCGCCCAGGTGGCCCACTGCACCAGCGGGAGGTTGCCCTTCTGGGGGAGGAGGATGTCCACCTGGACGCCGCGCAGCGCCGCCACGCTCAGCGCGGTGATGAGGACCGTGTCCGGCAGGAAGTAGGGCGTGACGATGCGCACCGACGTCCGCGCGGTGGCCAGGGCCCCCAGCAGCACCGTGCGCAGCGTCTCCAGGTCCTCGTCCGGGCCGTCCGCGATGCCCCGCGCGAGCACGGTGCCCGCTTCGGTGAGCGGCGGGAACCAGGCCTCGCCCGTCAGCCGCTCGCGCGTGGTGAAGGCCCAGTCCTCCGCGAAGGTCTCCTGGAGCTGGCCCACCAGGGGGCCTTCGACGCGGAAGTGCAGGTCCACCGCGGCGTGCTCGCCGGGCCAGAAGGCCTCGCGGATGTTCATGCCGCCCGTGAAGCCCACGCGCCCGTCCACCACCAGCAGCTTGCGGTGGTTGCGCAGGTTGGCGAAGGGCAGCCGGTAGGGCATCAGCGATGGCAGGAAGCGCGCGGCGCGGACGCCCGCGCGCCGCAGCCGGCCCAGGATGGGCGGCCACGTGTAGCGCGAGCCCACCGCGTCCACCAACACCCGCACCTCCACGCCCCGCTTCACCGCCGCCCCCAGCGCCTCCACGAAGCGCCGGCCCGCCACGTCATTGTCGAAGATGTAGCTGCACAGCGACAGCGTCGTACGCGCCGCGTCAATCGCCTCCAGCATGGCCGGGTAGGCGTCCCGGCGGGACTCCAGCACGGTGACGCGGTTGCCCGGCAGCAGCGGCCGGCCCACCACCGCGTCCCCCAGCCGCACCAGGGGAGCCAGGGGGGCGGCCTCGGGGTGGTGGACGCTCACCGTCTCCGCCTTCATGGGCGCCACCTGGGGCGACAGCGGGAAGCGGCCAGGCGCCTGTTTCAGCATCAACGAACGCGCCCGCCGCCGGATGCGGTTGATGCCCAGCAGCAGGTACAGCACCCCGCCCAGCACCGGCACCAGCCACGCCAGCCCCACCCACCCCGCCGCGGCCCGCACGTCCCGCTTGTGCAGCACCGCGTGGGCGCTGGCCACCGTGCTGATGAGCACCGTCAGCGCCGCCACCACGTGGGGCCAGGCCACCTCCAACCACGCGGGGATGTCGAACAGGTGCATGGCGAACGGCGGGGTCCTCCCGCTTCCGCCTATCACGCCCGCCTGGTACGCGCAGTCCTCCGCGCCCCAGGGCGTCGGGAATCAACGCCCCCGCGGCCGTTGCCCCCCTGTGTGTCGGCGCTGAAGGAATCCCACCCCACTGCGGTGAAGGGGTTGACGCAGGATGTCTGGGAATGCATTTTGCCAATGTCTGGCATTTTGCAATGGGGGCTTCTCCTCGGGCGCAGCGGACCTGACCCACGGGGCAGGTGACCGATAACCAGACAGCGCTGTCTGGTTTGTGTGCGGCTCCCTCGAAAGAGGCGATTCCTCCGTGAGGACGCCACGTTGCCGGGCGCGGCGTCAGGAGTGTTTACGTTGTTTGACTTCAAACTTGGAAGGTCGTCGTTCCATGTAATGCCGTGAAGTCTTGCTTTGTCCTCTGGGCGTCAGCTTGGCGCGGCGGTTGCTCATGGGCGGAGCGCTCCAGGCCGCGGCTGGCGGAATCGCCGGGCGGCCGGTGCGTCCCCCGAAGTAGGCGTCAGAGGAAACCCCAAGATGCTCAAGTTCCGCTCCGTTGCGCTGGTGGCTGGTGTGGCCCTTCTCGGTTCCGCGTGTGGTGGCCCGGAGGCCTCCGAATCCGAGCAGCCGAAGATGACGTGGGAGGAGTTCCGGGCCTCGGTGTACGAGGACCCCGAGGGCAAGCTGATTTTCGACGGCGACATGGCGCTGGACAGCGAGGAGGAGCTGCGGGCCTTCTTCGACAACAGCGTCGCGGCGGAGACGGGCACCAGCCGGGGCGGCCTGGCCGTCTACAACACCAGCTCCAGCAAGTCCCCCACCGGTGACGTGAAGTGGAGCGCCACCCAGGCGCGGAACCTCACGTACTGCGTCAGCAGCACCTTCTCTGGCAACAAGTCGAAGGTGGTGACGGCGATGAACAGCGCCACGGCGGCCTGGGAGGCCACCGCGAACGTCAACTTCACCCACGTGACGGCGCAGGACACGGCCTGCACCGCTTCGAACAACAACGTGCTCTTCGACGTGCGTCCGGTGAACTCGGGCGGCCAGTACCTGGCGCGCGCCTTCTTCCCGAACTCGGGGCGCTCGGGCCGCAACGTGCTGGTGGACAACTCCGCCTTCGGCAACATCTCCCCCTGGACGCTGACGGGCATCATGCGCCACGAGCTGGGCCACGTGCTGGGCTTCCGCCACGAGCACACCCGCTCGACGGGCAGCGGCTGCTACGAGGACAACGCGTGGCGCGCGCTGACGACGACGTATGACCGCGCGTCCGTCATGCACTACCCGCAGTGCGCGGGCACCCAGACGGGTGACCTGGTGCTCACCACCCTGGACAAGCAGGGCGCTCGCGCGCTGTACCCGTAGTCCCACGATGCAGGACCGTCCCCCTGGCCGCGCCGTGAGGCCCGGTCAGGAGGGGCGCGCTGGCTGGAGGGCACCCCTTGCTCGGGCGGGTGCCTTCCGGCCTCATCGCGTTCGCGCGGGGCCCGCCGTCAGGACGGCGCGCCGACGCCCTGCTCCTCGGCCGCGTGGGCCGACTCGAAGTAGATGAGCGTCTTCACGTGGTCCGCGTCCTCGATGTCGAGGCACTCCAGTTCGCCGCTCTCGCTCTCGTCCGCGTAGATGTGGTCGGGCTTGAGGATGCGGTGGGTGACCTCTCCGCCCGGCCGGCCGACGATGATTTCCACGGACCCCTTGTCGCTCCCCTTCGGCTCGAGGGCGATCTCCACCAGCGGCAGCCTGCCGGCGAGCGGCTGGTCACCGAAGTCGGCGCTCTCCGTCTCGATGCGCACCCAGTGGTCGCGCTCCAGGTTGCTCAGCAAGGCCAGGTAGTCCCCCCAGCCTTCCTTGGGTATCTCCCGAGTGTGGTGCATGTGTCTGCCCTCCAGATTCCGTTGCCCAGCAAAACCGTAAGGCTTGTGCGTGCGGGGTGTGGAACGGGCCTGCTCCCCTGGCACGTCACCACACGCCGCGGCCGGGCGCCGGGTCCGCTGACCGGAGGCAGCGTGGCTATGCGAGCCGGGCCTGGACCTCGCCGGCCTCCAGCGTCAGCCGGAGCGTGCCGTCGTTGCCCTGGTGGCCAAAGTGCTCGTAGGCGGCCCGCTCCAGCAAGGGAGCGAGCGTGGTGCGCAGCCCTCGCGCGCCTGTCTCCCGCTTGAGCGCGCGGGCGACGACGAACTCCCGCACGTCGGGTGCCACCTGCAGGCGCAGCCCTTCTTGTTCGAACTCCCGCTCGTAGGCACGCAGCACGTTGTGCTGGAGGATGTCGCCCAGGGTGGCCGCGTCCAGGGGCGAGAAGGAGACCAGCCGGTTGAAGCGGCCGATGAGCTCCGGGATGAAGCCGTAGCGCGCGAAGGCGGTGGTCTGTTCCAGCTGCTCCTCCGTCACCCGCGTGGCGATGCTCTCCGCTCGCGCCGGGAGGGGTTCGCGGCCGAAGCCCAGGTGCTCGCTCCGCGCCAGCCCCTCCGCGGTGGCGCCCAGGCCGCTGAAGGCGCCGCAGGCGATGAAGGTGACGCAGGCCAGCTCCATGGTGTCGGGCCGCTGGCGGCTGGTGAAGCCGAAGTCGGGCGGGAAGTCCGCGCTGGGGGCGGACAGCATGTGCAGCAGGCCGCGCTGCACGCCGAAGCCGCTGACGTCCTTCGTGGTCTGCTGGCCAGCGAAGCGGCTGTCGGAGCGGCTGGTGGCGAGCTTGTCGAACTCGTCCATGCACACCACGCCGCAGCCGGCCCAGGCCGCGTCCCGGTCCGCGGCCTCGTACAGGCGCGACAGCAGCGTGCTCACGTCGTCACCCACGTAGCCCGTTTCGGAGAACTGCGTGGCGTCCGCCAGCACGGTGGGCACGGCGAGGATTTCGCGGAACAGCAGCTCCACGAGGAACGTCTTCCCCGAGCCGGTGGGCCCCAGGAAGAGGCAGTTCTCCCGCATGCCCGGCTCGGGGGCGAGCCCCTCCAGGTGCAGGTGGCGGATGCGGCGCAGGTGCCGGTATGCCAGCACGCACGCCGCGCGGCGCGCCTCATGCTGCCCCCGGTAGCCCAGGTCCGACAGCCGCTCGTCGATTTCGCGGGGAGAGAGGAGTTCGATGGCGGCGACGCGCGCGCGCACGTCCTCGTCGGGCGATTCGGGCAGCGGCTCCAGACCAGGGCGGGTGATGCTCATTCCAGGGGACTCCAAGCAGGGGCGGGTGGCGCCGGAGGGCGCATCATCCTGGCGGTGGGCGGGGCCGACAAGGCGGGCCGCGCGCCCGCGCACGGCCGGCTTCGCGCCCGGGGTGTCGTCGCGAACACCGTCGGCCGGTCCCCATTCCTTCCGGGCACCATGCCTGCCCGTGAACATCCGCCGCCAGGCGGTCGCGTCCGGCCGCACGGAGTGCTCCTCAAGGACAGGGGTGACGCATTAAAGGACTCGCCCATGGGTCCAGCGGATGAGTCTTTGGCAGCGCGGTCGAAGGCCCCTCTCTTGGGGGCGTGGGTGGAGGCGGACGGGCAGGTGCGGTGGCGGGTCTGGGCGCCTGGCCACCAGCGCGTGGAGGTGGTGCTGCACGACGCGCAAGGCAACCCCGGCCGCGTCCTGCCGATGACGCCGGAGCCCGGCGACTGCTTCGGCGCGGTGCTGGAGGGACAGGGCGCCGGGCTTCGCTACAAGCTGCGCGTGGACGGCGAGGGCCCCTTCCCGGACCCGTGGTCGCGCTCGCAGCCCCAGGGCGTGCATGGACCGTCCGAGGTGGTGGCGGCCGACTTCGCCTGGACGGACGCGGGCTGGAAGGGCGTGGCGCCCCAGGCGCTGGTCCTCTACGAAGTGCACGTGGGCACGGCCACGCCCGAAGGCACCTTCGAGGCGCTCATCCCGCGGCTGGCCGGCCTCAAGGAGCTGGGCATCACCGCGCTGGAGCTGATGCCGGTGGCGTCCTTCCCGGGGCGGCGCAACTGGGGCTACGACGGCGTGAACCTGTTCGCGCCCCTGCGGGACTACGGCGGCCCGGAGGGGCTGCGCCGGCTGGTGGACGCCGCGCACGCGCACGGGCTCGCGGTGCTGATGGACGCCGTCTACAACCACTTCGGACCGGATGGGAACTACCTGCGGGTGTACTCACCGCACTACTTCACCGGCCGCCACCACACGCCGTGGGGCGACGCGGTGAACTACGACGGTGAAGGCAGCGCCCACGCGCGGACCCAGGTGCTGGCCAACGTGGAGATGTGGATTGCCGACTACCACCTGGACGGCCTGCGCCTGGACGCCGCGCACGCCATCATCGACGAAGGCACGCCGCACCTGCTCACCGAAATCGCCGCGCGCGCGCGGGCCTGCGCCCCGGGCCGGCAGGTGCATGTCATCGCCGAGGACGAGCGCAACGAGCGGCGCCTGCTGCGCCCCGCGTCGGAGGGCGGCCTGGGGCTGGACGGCGTGTGGGCGGATGACTTCCACCACCAGCTGCGCCGCGCCTTCGCGGGCGACAGCGAGGGCTACTACCAGGACTACACGGGCAGCACGGAGGACCTGGCGCGCACGCTGAACCAGGGCTGGTTCTACGAAGGGCAGGTGTCGAAGAACCTGGGCCACGCGCGGGGCACGAAGGCGGAGGGGCTTGCGCCCTGGCGCTTCGTCCACTGCATCCAGAACCATGACCAGGTGGGCAACCGTGCCTTCGGCGAGCGGCTGGGGCACGACGTGAGCCCCGCGGCCTTCCGCGCCATGAGCGGCCTGCTGCTGCTGTCTCCCTACACGCCCCTGCTCTTCATGGGGCAGGAGTGGAACGCCAGCACGCCCTTTCTCTACTTCACCGAGCACAACGCGGAGCTGGGCAAGCTCGTCACGGAAGGGCGGCGCAAGGAGTTCGCCGGCTTCGCGCGCTTCGCGGGCGCGGAGGTGCCGGACCCGCAGGCGGAGGACACCTTCACCCGCTCCCGCTTGGACTGGGCGGAGGCGGAGAAGCCAGGGCATGCGGGCGTGCGAGCGCTCTACCGGGAGCTGCTCCGGCTGCGCGCATCGGAGCCCGCCCTGCGCGAGACGGGCCGGGGCTCCTATGCGGCCCGCGCCCTGGGGCCGGACGCCCTGGTGCTCGAGCGGCGTGGGGGCGGCCAGCGCCTGCAGGTGGTGCTCAGCCTGCGCGGCGCGCTGGAGCATCTGGTGCCCGCCGGCTCGGAGCTGGTGCTGTGGACCGAAGATGCTTGCTTCGGCGGCTCCGAAAAATTGCAGCCACTGAAGACAGACACCGTGCGGCTGAAGGGTTCGGCTCTGGCTGTGATAAGACTTCCCGCAAAAGACTGAGAAACGTGCGGTGTTTCATCGCGCGTTTCACTGCAGGGCGAGCGGGCATGGCTGAAAACATGCTCAAGAAATGCCGTGGGAATTCCATATCGACTCAAAGGGTATTGGGGCCCGCAGTCCGTCGTTGAGTCGGTAACACCTCTGGCCGCTCCTGGAAGAAGCCTCCGCGCGTAGGTGCGGGTGCTTGCTTCCGGGCGGCCAGGGAATGGAAGTCCACGCGCCGCGGGGGGAACGCGGCGCTCCGGAGGGGCTCTTGGCCGCTCCGAGGTGCCGCGCGAGCTCGCGGCCTCACATGAGGTAGTCACTTGAATCGACAGCACTCGACTTCGTCCCGGGGGGGATGGAAGCGCTTCCGCACGTCTGTCACCGCGTTCTCGCTGGCCGTCGGCGCGTTCGCGACGCCCGCGCTGGCCGCTGGAGGCTTCGTCACCGCCACCGCCAGCTCCTACGACGGACCCACCCCACCCGCCATGGCGGTTGATGGCAACAGCGCCACGCGCTGGTCGGCCTTGGGCGCGGGCCAGTGGATTCGCGCCGACATGGGCTCGGTGAAGCCGCTGAACGGCCTGGATATCGCCTGGTTCCGTGGCAACGAGCGCATCAACCTCTTCGACATCTCCACGTCGACGGATGGGACCACGTTCACCCGCGTCTTCGTGGGCATCTCCTCCGGGAAGTCGATTGGCTTCGAGCGCGTCACCTTCCCCACGGTGAACGCCCGCTACGTGCGCGTCACCTTCTACGGCAGCACCCAGACGACCTGGGGCAGCATCACGGACATGGTGGCCCTCTCCGGCGCCACCGTCCCGGAGCCCGAGCCCGAGCCGGAGCCCGAGCCGGAGCCGGAGCCCGAGCCGGAGCCCGAGCCCACGCCCACCCAGGACAAGTTCGGCGTGACGATGCTCTACCCGACCAAGTCGGGCGGCGAGCAGTGGTTCCTGGCGGACAACGCGACGTCCGACAAGCGCTTCGACCCGCAGAACACCATCAGCCGCAACTCGGACGGCTCCTGGAAGATGAAGAACAGCAAGGTGCGCATGTCCGTCTTCACCTCCACGGGCTACAGCGCGTCCAAGATTCCGACCTATGACCGCGACGTGCTGGCCAGCCGCGGCTACATGCAGGCGGCGAACGACTGGCGGAACGTGGAGATGACGGGCTTCATCAAGGTCAACTCCGTGTCCGACAACTCGGACAACTTCGCCTGGTACGCGCGCGGCGGGAAGCACAACGACAACCACTCTGGCTGCGAGGGCAGCGCCTACAAGGGCTCGCTGCATTATGACGGCCGGGTGCGCTGGCAGAAGGAGACGTGGCACGTCTCGTACGACCAGGCGTCGTACAAGTCCGGCACGTCCGCGCTCCGCGGGCGCTGGGTGGGCTTCAAGTCGGTGATGCGCAACACCAAGGTCAACGGCAAGGACGCCGTGCGCCTGGAGATGTACCTCAACGAGAACGCCGACAAGGTCACCTGGAAGAAGGTCTACGACATGGTGGACTCGGGCGGCTGGGGTGGCGACGCCAGCCACTGCGGCGGCGCGGTGAACGCCATGCCCATCAGCTGGGGCGGCCCCATCGCGGTGTTCCGCTGGGACAGCGCCACCGACGTGGACTTCAAGTGGCTGTCCGTGCGCGAAATCCCCGCGGAGCAGTGAGCGGCTGACGGCGGCTGACGCCTGCCCCGGCGCTCCCAGGAGCGCCGGGGCGGGGCGTTTTCAGCTCCTGTGGTGGATTCCCCCTGTCGACAGGGGCCCCTCTCCCGTGTTCTGGATTCGGTCCGACATGGCCATGAACGTCCAGACCGCCACCGACACGTCCGACCGCATCTGGGAGCAGGAAATCCTCCCCGCGCTCGAGCGCTACATCCGCATCCCCAACAAGTCGCCCGCCTTCGACCCGGACTGGGTCCGCGCTGGCCACATGGAGGCCGCCGTCCAGCTCGTCGCGGACTGGTGCCGCGCGCAGGCCCAGCACCTGCCCGGCCTGGTGCTGGAGGTGGTGCGCCTCAAGGACGAGAAGGGCCGCGAGCGCACGCCGGTCATCTACATGGAGGTGCCCGGGACGAAGGGCGACGACACCGTCCTCTTGTACGGCCACCTGGACAAGCAGCCGGAGATGACGGGCTGG
This sequence comes from Myxococcus sp. AM010, assembly GCF_013372585.1. Classification (NCBI taxonomy): domain Bacteria; kingdom Pseudomonadati; phylum Myxococcota; class Myxococcia; order Myxococcales; family Myxococcaceae; genus Myxococcus; species Myxococcus sp. AM010. Next base: position 27,017 of record NZ_JABXEO010000079.1, on the reverse strand, counting down.
CGCGAGGGCCTGACGCCGTGGACGCCGGTGCGCGAGGGCGACAAGCTCTACGGGCGCGGCGGCGCGGATGACGGCTACTCCGCCTTCGCGTCGCTCACGGCCATCCGCTTGCTGCGCGAGCAGGGCCTGCCGCACGCGCGCTGCGTGGTGCTGATTGAGGCGTGCGAGGAGAGCGGCAGCTACGACCTGCCGGCCTACATCGAGGCGCTGGCGCCGCGCATCGGCAAGCCGTCGCTGGTGGTGTGTCTGGACTCCGGCTGCGCCAACTACGAGCAGCTGTGGATGACCACGTCGCTGCGCGGCATGGTGGCCGGCGACCTGCGGGTGGACGTGCTCACGGAGGGCGTGCACTCCGGGGACGCGAGCGGCGTCGTCCCGTCGTCCTTCCGCGTGCTGCGGCAGGTGCTGTCGCGCGTGGAGGAGGAGGACACGGGCAAGGTGCGGGTGGAGGCCCTGCACACCCAGATTCCGGAGGCGCGGCGCGAGCAGGCCCGCGCGGCGGCCAAGGTGCTAGGCGAGGAGGTCTTCACCAAGTTCCCCTGGGTGCCCGGCACCCGCCCCATGTCGGACGACGGCGCGGAGCTGGTGCTCAACCGGACGTGGCGTCCGGCGCTGTCCGTGACGGGCGTGGACGGCATGCCGGCGCTCAGCAGCGCGGGCAACGTGCTGCGGCCCTTCACCACGGTGAAGCTGTCCATGCGCATTCCGCCGCGCGTGGACCCCAAGGCGGCCATGGAGGCGCTGACGCAGGCGTTGGTGAAGGACCCGCCGTACGGCGCGAAGGTGACGTTCGAGGGTGAGAAGTCCAGCACCGGCTGGGACGCGCCGCCGCTGGCCTCCTGGCTGTCGAGCGCGGTGGAGTCCGCGTCCGCCACCTACTTCGGCCGGCCGGCCATGGCCATGGGCGAGGGCGGCACCATCCCCTTCATGGGCATGCTGGGCGAGCGCTTCCCGGAGGCGCAGTTCCTCATCACCGGCCTGCTGGGCCCGGGCAGCAACGCCCACGGCCCCAACGAGTTCCTCCACATCCCCACGGGCAAGAAGCTCACCTGCTGCGTGGCCAGCGTCATCGCCGACCACTTCAAGCGGTAGGCGGCTCGCGCCGGGCCCGCTTCCCACGCTGGGGAGCGGGCGGCGCGTCCAGCGCCTCGTCGGTGAGGCGCACGGCGCGGCGGTTCCAGGAGAACGTCAGGCGCTTGCCCGTCTCCGGCCAGTCGAAGGACACCGCGCCCGTGCGGCCGTCCTTCTCCAATGACAGACGCACGCCCCACTGGGGCGCCTCCTGGACGCGGTGGCGCACGTCCTGGGCCACGGCGTCCACCGCGTCCCGCAGGGCCACGCCCAGGTTCATCAGGCCGAGCTGCTCTCCGCTCAGGATGTGGGGGGCGGGAGGCGGCGTGGACTCCAGGAACTGCTGCTCGCCCACGGGCCGGAAGGCCGTGGACGTGGGCGGCGCGTCCATCATCAGCAGGGGGCCGCCGTCCGCCTTGCGGAAGAAGTACGGCACGTCATAGCGGGCCAGCTGCTCGCGCTCCTCCGGGCTGAAGCGGTCCAGGTGGACGCCCACCGGACTGTGCTCGTAGTTCCCATGGAACAGCGTGGTGATGCCGCCCGACAGGGGCAGCCCCACGCGCCGCCAGAGCTCGGAGAAGAAGGCCCGCTCCCGGGACCAGAGCCCGAAGCCAGGGGCGTGCAGCAGGGAGATGATGAGCGCGTAGCGGCGTGTCCCCAGCGCGTCCGCGAGCCGCGTGTCGTAGCCGTCCAGCGAGCCGTCGGTGTCGCGGGGAAGCCACGGCCCGAGCTGGACGGGCTGCCCCTGGTTGACGGTGAACTGGACGTCCGTGCGCGCCTCGAGCGCCGTGGGCGGCTCCATGGCGCCGCGTGAGGCCCCGAGCGCCGCGTCGAACACGTCCGCCTCCATGAAGGGACTGACGCCTGGTAGCGCACCGGCCGCTGGTTCCAGTAGCGCGTGACGAAGGTGTCCCAGTCGAACCGTCGCTGGATGTCGATGCGGGCCATGCGTCAGGCCTCCTTCGAGGGCACGCGCTCGATGCCGCGCAGCGCATGAAGGGTCTCCAGCAGGGTCCGCACCTGCTCGCGCTGGGCCGCGCCTCGCCCCAGGCCGCACAGGGCGCCCACCCGCACGGGGACGCCCGGCGCCAGCCGTGGCACGCGCGTGCGTCCCCGCGTCCCGGGATATGCGCGCCCTGGGCCTCCAGGAGCTTCACCGCCAGCGCCTTCACGGCCTCCAGGGGCTCACCGCCGCGCACCGGAATCCACAGCCGCAGCGCCAGCGCGCCCTCGTCGCTCGCCTCCTCCTGTCAGACGTGGGACGGCGCATACAGCACGTCCCCGGCCTGGGCCTCCACCGTCCGGGCCTTGCGGGCGTCCTTCGTCCACTGGCGCGCGCGCAGCCGCCCGTGGAGCACCGCGGTGAAGCGGGCATGGTGCTCCCGGCGCGCGGCGCCCTGCGGCGGCTCGCCGAAGCGGCCCAGCCACAGGTCGCTGACAATGGGCAGCGCGGGGACACCGACCTGGGCCAGCACGCCGTCGACGAAGGCGCGCACGCGCTCCCACTGCGCGTAGTCCAGCATGAGCGGCTGCTCCACGAAGCACGGGAAGCCGCGCGCCGCACCGAGCTTTCGGCTGACGCGCTGGAGCTATGCGGTGGTGTCCGCGTCCTTCTCCCCGGGCAGGAGCGTGCCGGGCGCGCGCAGGCGGGCGGTGTCCGCGAAGAAGCGCACGTCGGGCAGGGCGCGGAAGCGCGTGCCGAGGCGGAAGGGCGCGCTGACAGAGACGAGCCCCTGGAAGGCCTGCTCGGGGGAGATCAGCGGAGCGCCCAGCCGCAGCCGCGTAGGGGTTCGCTCCCAGTGTCTGCTCGCGAAGCGGGCCCAGTCGGGGGCATGTCGCATGGGCATCGATTCCACCATCGGCGTCTGACGGCAGGTCCTTCGCCGTGCGGTTGTTCTGCTAGGACGCAGCGCTGCCCACCACCGGAAAGGTCAGGTCCGACGATGAAGCTCTATTTCAACCCCCGAAGCCGCGCCGTCATTGCCAAGTGGATGCTGGATGAGTGCGGCGCGCAGTATGAAATCGTCCCCGTCGACTTCGAGAAGAAGGAAAACAAGTCGCCTGAGTTCTTGAAGATCAACCCCGCTGGGAAATTGCCAGCCTTGGTGGATGGCGACACGCGGCTGTTCGAGGGCGCGGCCATCTGCCTCTACCTGGCGGAGAAGTTCCCGGACGCGCGGCTCGCGCCCCAGCCGGGTGACCCGGACCGGGGGCGCTACCTGTCGTTGATGGTGTACTCCACGTCGCAGCTGGAGCCCGCCATGGGCGACCACCTGATGAAGTTGCCCACGGGGCCCTCGCGGGGCTGGACGGACTTCGAGACGGTGCTGAACGTCATCGAGGGCGAGCTGGGCCAGGGCCCCTACCTGTTCGGTGAGCGCTTCACCGCGGCGGACGTGATGATTGGCTCGATGTTCATCTGGATGCGCATCTTCGGGAGCCGGACGGGGCGTCCCGCGCTGGAGGCCTACGTCGAACGGCTGCTGGCCCGCCCCAAGGGCATGAAGCTGGGCTGAGCGGCGCCTTCGCGCGAGGCCGAAGGCCCGGACCTTCCGCTGTGGGACGTGTCCGGGCCTCCTGGCGGCCCATGGGGCCGGTGCGTCAGTCCAGAACGCCGATGGTCTTCGCGCGCGTGACGGAGCTGCCCACGCTGACGTAGCCCTGGTACCAGGACGTGTCCTTCGTCCCCAGCTTGTCCTGCTGGAGGTGGGCGTGGGGCCCGGTGGAGTTGCCGGTGCCGCCGATGTTGCCCACCTGGCAGCGGTCACACGTGCGGTTGCGGGAGTCCGCCGTCTTGATGAAGTGCCACTGGCGGAACGTCCAGCCGCTCTTCCAGACGTGGCGCGCCTCGTTCTGGTTGCCGCTGCCGCTGCCGTAGCAGACGACGCCGCTGGTGCGGATGGTCACCGCCCAGTAGACGGAGCCGACCACGCCCGTCTCCGCGCCCCAGTAGTTGCACCGGCCACCGCTGCCGATGTCCACCGCGCCGTGGAAGGTGCCGCTGCTGTAGCGGGTCAGGGCCGTCACGGAGCCCGTGTGGGTGCCCTTGACGGTGTGCGCCGTCACGGACGCGGGGATGAGCGCCACCGCGGCCAACGCCGCCAGTGAGGACTTCCAGGTGCTGCTATGCATGAGGTGTTCCTTTCAGTGGACTGCCTGTCACGGAGCCTGCTGCAACCGCTGCTTCTCCCTCAGGAGCAGGCTCCACTCCTGAAGGCCCATGCCGAGTACCTGAATCCACGCGTCGGCCTCCCGCGCCAGGCGCGGGTCCATGTCCCGCAGGCGCTGGAGGTCGGCGATCGCGCCGTCGAAGCCGAGCTGGGCCACGCTCTGGAGCAGCGCCTTGCGCACGCCTTCGTCCGGCTCCTCGCGATACATGGCGAGCAGCGACTCGCGGGCTTCCTGCATCTGCTCCGCCGGGACGCCCCCCAGCGCGTTGACGGCGGCCTTGCGCACGCTCGCGTCGTCGCTGCGCAGCAGGGAGGTGATTCGCTCCGCGGACTCCGCGCTGATTTTCTCCGTGGAGAGGTTGTCCAGGATGCGCGCCGTCACCTCGGGGTCCGAGGAGGCCACCGCGGCCGTCACCGCCGTGTCGGCCGCCGGGCCGTACTGGCCGGCGTACACGTGCGCGTTGTCCTCGATGAGGTTGGTCGCCGCCTCCTGGCGCACCTGGGGGGACTCGTCCCGCACCATGCGCTCGTACAAGTCGCCCGTGCGCTCCAGCGCGCCGGTGCGCCGCATGGCCCGCAGCGTGGCGGCGCGGATGGACGGGTCCGCGTCCTGCAACGCGCGCTGGGCCACCACGTCCATGGCCTGGGGGTCCGCTTCTCGCTCCGCGCGGGCCACCAGCGCCGCCGCCAGGTGCTCGGCCATGACGGGGTCCGTCTCCCGCGCGAAGGCGTCGCGCAGCTCCGCGTCCGGCAGCGTGACGGCGGCCTCGCGCAGCAGGGTGCGCAGGTAGCGCTGGTAGGACGGCGAGCCGGCCCCCAGCCCGCGTCGGAGGTCATCCATCAACCCGCGCACGGAGCAGGTGCTGGCTCGGAGCGCGGGCTGCGCGTCGGCGGAGGCCGCGTGCGCGCCGGTGGCCAGCAGGGGGAAGAGGGGAAGCGTGAGCAGCAGGCAGAGGCGTTTCATGGGAGCTCCCGTGCTCAGTCGTGACCGACGAGGCAGCCGAAGGGGTCCTGGTCGGGCAGGCTGTTCCAGAGCCGGACGAAGTCGTGGAGCCCGCTCGCGTAGAGCTGCTCGAAAATCTGGTAGAGCGGCTGGAAGCGCGGGTCGGTCATCGCCATGTTGGCCATGACAGGCAGGGCCTCGCGGCCGGAGGCGCGCGCGGCGAAGCGGAAGAGGGCCCACCGCACGCACGTCTCCTGCTCCCGGGCGAAGGCCTGGGCGAACAGCTCCAGCACCTCCTGGGGGTCCCCGGAGATGGAGAGGTTGTGCGCGGCGGCCTCGCGCCCGTCCGGGCTGCCCTCCTGCGTGAGCACCTTCGCGTACTGCGCGCGGGTCTGCTCATCCAGCACGGGCGTGGCGTGCATGGGCGTGGACAGCGCCAGGTAGCGAATCTGCTCATCGGGGGACTCAGTGCCGATGGTGAGCAGCGCGTCCATGTACGGCGCGGCGTTGCCCTTCGCCTCGAAGTCGCGCTTCATGACGCGGGCGATGGTGCGCGTGGCGGCCCAGCCCGCCTCGCCGGAGACGGGGTCCTTCGCGAAGGACGTCAGCGTGTCCAGCGCCGCCGGCTCGAAGCGCTTCTGCGTGTCCAGCGCGGCCAGCAGGCCCGCGCGCCGTCCGCCGTCGAGCGTGGCGTCCATGCCCTGCGCCAGGAGCTGGGTGGCCACCTGGGCGTGGTGTACCGCCTCCGAGCCGCGCAGCGCCGTCAGGAGGACGTTGAACTCGTCAGGCCCCGCGGTGCGCGCCCAGGACAGCACCTCGCTCGCGCGGCCCGGGTCCTGGCCAATCAGCTCCGTGAGGCGCTCCGTCAGGTAGTCCGCGACCAGCGAATCCCCCGACGCGAGCAGCGGCGCGGCCCACGCGCGGAAGTTCTCCAGCGTCACCGCCGCGTCGAAGCGCTCCAGCTCGCGCCAGCACACGGCCTCATCGAAGCGAGGGGGCGGCGGCTCTTCGTCCTGTGTCCCACCCGCGCCCGCGCGCCCGCCGTGGCCACGCCCACCGGCTGCGCCCTTCCGGGACGCCGCGGCGGCGCCGGCTTCGGCGTCGGAGGACTCGCCATCGCCGCCGCGCGACGACAGCAGCGCCACGCCTCCCACGAGCAAGGCCGCGCCCGCGAGCCACGCCAGCGCCTTGGGCACGCGACGGCCCGGAGCGCCCGGGGCGGGAGCGGCGGAACGGTGGATGGATTCTGGGGTCATGGCGCCTGGGCCTGTGAGGGGGTCCACTCCCCCTGAGGGCCCGGCGCGCGCGCCGTCTCAGAAAATCATTTCGCGCGGATTTTCCCGCGCGAGGCTCAGCGGCCCGTCTTGATGCCCAGGCCGCCGCCCTGGCCGGAGTGGGTGGACCGCTTCGTCCCGGCGGCCGGAGTGGCCGTGACGGGCTTGCCGCCTCCGGAGCGCCGCAGCTCCAGCCGCAGCTCCTCGTCCGTGGCGGACACCTGCCGCGTCACGGGCTCGTAGCCGTTGAGGGCCAGCGTCACCGACACCGGGGCGGCTCCGGCCTCCAGCGCCAGGCGCAGCGGCGTCTCTCCACGCGCCTCTCCGTTGACGCTCACCTGGGCCCCGGGGGGCTCGGTGATGACGGGCAGCTCCACGTGGCGCGCCGCCGCAATGTCGATGCGCGTCGGCGGCGCGTCGGGCGCGATTTCCGGCTGGTGTGGCACGGCCACCTCCACCGGCGGCCGGACCGGCGTGGCGTCCGCGGGCGAGCGGAAGAAGACGATGCCCACGCCCGCGATGAGCAGGCCCAGCCCCGCGGTGGCCACCGGCAGCCAGGGGATGCGCCGGGGCGGCTCGGGGGGAGGACGGGCCAGGGGGGCGGTGTCTCGCGTCTTTTCTTGCGGCGGCGGCGGCGCGACCGCGGCGGCGTGCCGCGAGCGCGTTCCGGGGCCGCCATGGGGCGAGCCGCGCATGGCCTTCGACGCGGAGGAGCGCCCGGCGGGCCCCAGCACGCCCGGCACGCCGCTGAGCGACGAGTTGGAGCGCGAGTCCAGGTCCGCGTCCTCCGCGAGCTGGTCCAGCTTCGCCGGGTCCGTCTCATGGGCGATGCGGTCCGCGTAGAGCTCCCGCAGGAAGGCGGACAGGTGCGCGCTGCTGGAGGGCAGCCGCAGGTTGAGCGTGTAGTCCTCCAGCGCCAGCCGGAAGGCGCCGCAGTCCGGGTAGCGCTGGTCCGGCGAGGGCGCCAGCGCCTTGAGCACCACCTCGTCCAGGCCCGGCGGCAGGCGCGGGTTGAGCTGCGACGGCCGCGGCACCTGGCAGTCCTTCACCAGCCGCAGCGTCATCATGTCCGACTCGCCCTTGAAGAGGCGCTTGCCGGTGAGCAGCTCCCACATGACGACGCCCAGCGCGAACAAGTCGCTGCGCGCGTCAATGGAGAGCCCGCTGGCCTGCTCCGGGGACATGTACGGGTACTTGCCCTTGAGGACGCCGGTGGCCGTGTTCTGGCTGCTGGTGGCCGCCTTCGCCACGCCGAAGTCGATGACCTTCACCCCGCCGTCGAAGCCGACCAGGATGTTCTGCGGCGACACGTCGCGGTGCACCAGCCGCAGCGGCTTGCCCTGGGCGTCGCGCGCCTGGTGCGCGTAGTCCAGCCCGGCGGCCGCGTCCGCGATGATGCGGAGGATGAGCCCCACCGGCAGCGGCTTGCCCTGCGCGCGGGACGTCTTGTCCAGGCGGCGCACGTCGTCGCCCTGCACGTACTCCATCGCCAGGCAGTGGCGCCCCTCAATCTCTGTCAGGTCGAGGATGGTGATGAGGTTCGGGTGCGTCAGGCGCGCGACGAGCCCCGCCTCATCCAGGAACATGGCGAGGAACTCATCGTCCTCCGCGAGGTGGGGAAGGATGAGCTTGAGGACGACAAGTCGCTCGAACCCCGTCCCATGTTCGCGGGCCAGGAACACCTGCCCCATTCCCCCAGAGGCAATCTTGCGCAGCAGCTCGTACTTACCGAATGGCACAGCCATGTGTGCTCGACAGGATATCGCCCTTTCTTACCCCGTGGGAATTGCTCAGTCGCGAATTACCCCACAAGGTTGGAGGCAAGCAGGCAGGCAGGCGTGGGGCGCCTGCCCGGCTCCCAGGGGACTCAGGCCTTCATCTTGTAGCCAGAGCGCAGCACGGCGTAGGTGAGCGCGGTGGCCACCACGGCGACGGCGAAGAGGATGCTCCCTCCGCCCAGGGGCGAATAGATGCTGCGGCCGAGCATCCCGTAGCGCAGCCCCTCCACCATGTAGACCATGGGGTTGAAGAGGCTGACGGTGTCCCAGGGCGCGGGCAGCTCGCGCACGGAGTAGAAGACGCCGCCCAGGAAGGTGAGGGGCAGCATGACGAAGGTGGGGAAGAAGTTGATCTGCTCGAACTTCTCCGCCCACACCGCCGCGAGCAGGCCCAGCACGCTGAAGACGTAGGATGACAGGACGAGGAAGTACACGGCCACGCCCGCGTGCTCCAGGCTGAAGCCGGTGAAGAAGGTGGCCACGGCCCAGGTGAGCAGGCCCACCACGAGCCCGCGCACCATGGCGCCGCCGATGAAGCCCGCCATCAGCTCACCGGGGCCCAGCGGGGCCACCAGCAGGTCCACCACGGTGCCCTGAATCTTGGTGATGAACAGCGACGAGGAGCTGTTGAGGAAGGCGTTGTTGGCGATGCCGAGGAACACGAGCCCCGGCACGATGAAGTGCAGGTACGGCAGGCCCTCCACCGTCTGGACGCGGCTCGACATGGAGACGCCGAAGACGATGAAATACAGCGTGGTGCTGATGAGGGGCGACAGGACGGTTTGCCCCGGCACTCGCATGAAGCGCCGGACCTCCTTCGCCAGAAGGGTCTTCATCCCAAGGACGTTCATGATGAGGGCTCAGGCGGCCTGCTGGGGGCGGCCACGGAGGATTTCGATGAGCACGTCCTCCATGCGAGAGCGGCGCGTCTCCACGTCGGAGATGAGCTGCCCTTCGGCGTAGAGGGCGCGGAGCAGCTCGCCGGACGGGGCGCAGCCGTCGCGCTCCACGTAGGTGAGGGTGCGGCCGTCCTCGCTGAGGCGGGCGGCGAAGCGCTTGCCGGCCTCGGACAGGCCCGGCTGCGGCTGCTCGAAGGTGATGATGACGCGGCGCTCGCCGAAGCGGCGCAGCAGGGTGGCCTTGTCCTCCACCATGAGGAGGCGGCCCTCGTTGATGATGCCCACGCGGTCGGCCAGCTCCTCGGCCTCTTCCAGGTAGTGCGTGGTGAGGACGATGGTGGTGCCCTCCGAGGCGAGCTTGCGCACGTAGGTCCACAAGTCGCGGCGCAGCTCCACGTCCACGCCGGCGGTGGGCTCGTCGAGGAAGACGAGGCGGGGCTTGTGCACCAGCGCCTTGGCGATGAGCAGCCGGCGCTTCATGCCGCCGGACAGCGCGCGCGTGTACGCGTCCTTCTTCGCGTGCAGGTTGAGGGCGGTGAGCACCTCGTCGATGCGCGCCTCGTCCGCGGGGCGGCCGTAGAAGCCCAGCTGGATGCGCAGGGACTCGGCCACGGTGAAGAAGGGGTCGAAGTTGATCTCCTGCGGCACCAGCCCGATGTCGTAGCGCGGGCCCACCGGGTCCTGGTCCAGGTCCTTGCCGAAGACGCGGATGCTGCCGGAGGACTTCTTCACCAGGCCGCAGACGCTGCCAATCATCGTCGTCTTGCCCGCGCCGTTGGGGCCCAGCAAGGCGAAGATTTCCCCGGGACGGATGGCGAGGTCCACGGTGTGAAGTGCCGTGAACTCTCCGTAACGCTTGGAGAGTCCCTGGAGTTCGAGAGCGGGGGCGGACATGGCGCGCATCCTGTAACACCTTCGATGCCGCTTCGCTTGCCTTGTGTGCCCCGGTGGTGTGCGCCTCAGGGGTTGGGGTCGCAGATGAAGCTCAGCGTGGATGTCGCCGTGGCACCCAGGCTGTCGGTGACCTGTAGTTGAACCGTGGGGAACGTGTTCACGGTGCAGATGCCCCGACCCTGCCCGGTTGTGGCCTGGGTGAAGCTGGCCATGGTGAGAGTAAGGCTCGACCACAGGAATGAGTAGGGGGGCGTGCCGCCGCTGCCGCTGCCACCACAGATGAACCGGAGCATGGCGGTGTTGCCGCAGAAGGAGATGCTCGCGCTCAGTGGCGTTGTCAGCGCTCGCGCTGTCTCCGCGGTGACGGAGGCCGAGTCCGGCTGCTCGGTGAAGTCCTCCCCGGGGCCTCCGCACGCTGCCAGGGCAAGAGGGGGCCCGCATGCAAGGCAGTCACGCGCCGCGTCGTCCTCTAGAGGTCACTCCTGCATGGCGACTTCCTGGAGGGTGCCTCCTCCGACGCGGTAGACGGCGAACGCATCTGTGCCCTGGTCGAGGCTGGCGAGGCACCGCACGCGTGACTGCTGACCGTTGGGATGCTGGACGGTGTTGGCGTAGCGCCGGTGCAGGTGGCCACAGAGGACCAGTTGGGGCCGGAGCGCGTCCACCAGCAGCCGTGCGTACTCGTTGCCGACGAGTTCGGGGTTCGCGCTTCGGCGCAGACCCTCGAAGTGAGCGGCCTCCTCGGGCGGGATGATGCCGGCGGGCCAGTCATGCAGCAGGAGCACGTCCGCGTGTCCGAGCGCGAGGACTCGCTCGACGTCCTGCTCGTTGAAGAAGGTGAAGTCCTTGTTGGAGACGTCGCCCATCGACGCCAACGGTGGGCGGGGCCTGGTGAAGGTGTCCTCGCGGTGGATGCCGGACAGGCCCGCCACGCGCAGGCCGTTCAGTTCCACCGCGCCGGTTCGCCCGAGGTAGTGGCAATGCGGCGCCAGTGCGGCACCCTCGGGGTGCAGGTCGAGGTGGCCGTAGGGCTCGTGGTTCCCTCCGATGAAGTAGAGGGGCCAGGGGAAGCGCCGCCGCCGCTGGTGATAGTCCGCGAAGTCGCCCAGGTGCCGGTATTTCATCGGCGCTGCCATGGTGTCCAGGTCGGCGTCATGACGGTGGGGCTCGAAGTCGCCTACCTGGAGCACGAAGTCGAGCGGCCGGCGACTGCGTTCCTCCCAGGCGGTGAGGTGACTCACCATCCGGTTCAGGTGTCCGTGGACGTCGCCCACCACGGCGAAGAAGAACGTCAGGGGGGAGGACATGGCGGTTTCCGTTCCGGTTCAGGCGTGAGTCGCGGGCGCGGACGGCGGTGATGCTTCGGGCCTGACGAGGGCGCTGCGCGGGGCCTTCTTAGAGGGCACCGGCGAGCCTCGCGCGCAGGCGCCGGAGTCCTTCGTCGATGCGGTCCACCGTTACTCCGCCGTAGCTCAGCACCCAGCCATGGCGGGTGGGTGCCCCGGCGAAGTACCCGGAGAGCGCTTCGATGCCGACGCCCGCGTCACGGGCTCGCCGCGTGAGTTCCCGCTCCAGCCGGGCGCCGCCTCGCGTGAAGGTGACGCACAGATGAAGGCCGGCGACGGAGGGCAGTTGCTCGAAGGCGTCTCCGAAGTGGTGGCGGAGCTTCTCCGACAGCCGCGTGTGCCGCTGCTCGTATTCGCGCCGCGTCTTTCGCAGGTGCCGGGCCAGTGAGCCCGTGTCGATGAATCGCGCGAGCGCCGCCGCGCCCAGTCGAGCAGGGCCCTGCGACGCGCGGGCGACATCACGATGCCCAGCGGGAACTGGTGAGACGGCGTGACGTAGACGAGGCGCGTGTCGTCCGGCAGCGCCTGCACGTCAATCCCCTCCGCGTCGACCGGCACCGGTACGACACGGGCTCCGAGCGACTGGAACAGGAGGCGTGCGGGCGGGTAGCCGGGTTCCTCCACGGCGACGCGGTCTCCGGGCTCCAACAGCACGCGTCCCGCCAGGTCCAGCGCCTGCTGCGCGCCATGCGTGATGAGCACGTCCGACGCTTCGGCGCGAACGCGCCGGGAGACACCCACGTGGCGGGCCACGGCCTCACGCAGCTCGGGGTGGCCGGCCGGGTCCGTGTATGCGGCTGTCGTCGCGGCGACGCGCAGGTGTCGAGCGAGAAGCCGATGCCAGGCTTCGAATGTGAACAACGCGGTGTCGGGGATGCCGACGCGAAAGTCATACGGCGCAGGGGGCTCGGCGGAAGGAGGAACGCGGAGCTCGCTCCAGACGGTGCGCGGACGCAGCTTCACACCGCGCGCCGTCGCCTCGCGCGCACCTCGCTCCCGGGGCGCGTTCTGGACGAAACTGCCGGCGCGTCCTCGGCCCACGAGCAGGCCTTCGGCGCTCAGCCATTCGTAGGCCACGCCCACCGTGTTGCGCGAGACGCCCAGCCGCTGGGCCAGTTCCCGCGATGGCGGAACCTGCTCGCCGTCTCTCAGCCGCCCGTCCAGAATCCGAGCGCGCAGTCCTCGGTAGATTTGTCCCGCGACGTCTCTGCGCTCCTGGAGGTCGACGTGAAGGTCCATGCCGGGAACCCCTCTAGTTTGGCCCAATGAGATTCGTCAATTTTGGACCGGTGGAAGGGCCAGTGAAGGCGCAACCTGACGGACATGAACGACACGTCCTTGTCCGCTGTGTCCTCGCGTCCGGTCGACCCCGAGCGCATGCCCTGGATTTCCATGGGCCCCGCGGGGCTCTCCTTCAATCCGCTGCGCTTCTTCCGGGAAGGCTCCGGCTGGATGTACCTCTTTCGCCTGGAGCCCGGCACCGTCGTCCCCCGGCACCGCCACACCGGCGAGGTGCACGGCTTCAACCTCTCTGGGAGTCGTGAGTTGCTCGACACGGGGGAGGTGATTGGCCCCGGTGGCTACGTCTACGAGCCGCCCGGAAATGTCGACAGCTGGCGGGTGACGGGCGACGCGCCCGCGGTCCTGCTCATCACCGTGCGCGGAGCCATCGAATACCTGACGGCGGATGGCCAGGTCTCCAAGCGCGTCACGTCCGAGGACCGGCTCCAGACCTACCGCCGCTGGTGCGAGGCGAACAGCGCGCCGTTCCTGGCCACGCTCGAGTGACCCTATGCTGACGCGGTGAAGACCCGGCACCTCAAGCCCGTGCTCCTGGCCCTGACCGCGGCGGGAGTGGCCATCCCCTACGAGGCCTTCGTGCCCTTCGTCATGGAGCACGGGCTGGATGTGCCACTGCTCGTCGCGCAGGCCGCGGCCAACCGCATCAGCGCGTTCGCATGGCTGGACGTCGGGGTGTCCGCGGTCGGTTGCTGCGCATCGTGCGCGTCACGAAGGTCTCCAGCCATGCGACGCGGGACGGCGCGACGGATGATGACCGCATCGCCGCCGCGCGGGCCAAGGGGCTCGCTCCCGACGTCTGGGTCCCGCCGCATGTCTTTCTTGAGGACGCGGTGGGAACGAGCGGCGGGAAGCTCGTCTCGATGCAGGCGTTCGCGCTCCGCGGCCATGTGCGGTCCGCGGATGGTACCGGCGCGTCGGACCCCAAGGCGCGGGGAACGATTCTCCAGAACGTACAGGTGGTGAAGAGCGCCGCGTCGGCGATTCGCACCGCCGTCGTGAGCGAACTCGGCCCCAACATGCTCGCCCGCGAGGCGGTGGCGGAGCTCACGAAGGCGCGGCAGCAGAAGAAGATGGATGCCGTCATGGAGCAGGCCGGCATCAAACCCGAGGACGACACCAACACCCGGCTGCGGAAGTTGCTTGGCATGGAGCCGCCGGAGCAGGCCGCCACGACGGAGTAGGCCAACGGGGCCCGGTGACACCGTTCGCTTTTCCACGACTGCTGGAGGGGCCAGCCGCTCGCCCCCTGGGCGGGCCCAGGGGGGGACGGCTCGTTCCGGGCTGCCCCTGGCTGCCGGGGCCAGTCGTTCGAGCCCCACGGGGTTGGGGGACGCTCTCACCTTGAGTGCGCTGTTGCACCCTGGTATCCGCAGAGCCCCTCACTCCGCCTCAAAGCAGGAAGGCCCAGATGGCCCAGAATTTCATCTTCACGATGCAGGACCTGCGCAAGGTCAAGAACAGCAAGGAGATCCTCAAGGGCATCTACCTCTCGTTCTTCCCCGGCGCGAAGATTGGCGTCATCGGCCCCAACGGCTCCGGCAAGTCGACGCTGCTGCGCATCATGGCGGGCGTGGACACGGAGTTCTTCGGGGTCGCTAAGCCGGACCCCAGCGCCAAGGTCGGCTACCTGGCGCAGGAGCCGCAGCTCGACACCTCGCTCGACGTGAAGGGCAACGTGGAGCTGGGCCTGAAGGAGATTCGCGGCACACTGGACCGCTTCAACGAGGTCAGCGCGAAGTTCGCCGAGCCCATGAGCGACGCGGAGATGGAGAAGCTGCTGGCCGAGCAGGGCCGGCTGCAGGACGCCATCGACGCGGTGAACGGCTGGGAGCTGGACCGCACCATCGAGATGGCCATGGACGCGCTGCGCCTGCCTCCGGGCGACGCGGACGTGACGAAGCTGTCCGGTGGTGAGAAGCGCCGCGTGGCGCTGTGCCGCATCCTGCTGGAGAAGCCGGACCTGCTCCTCCTGGACGAGCCCACCAACCACCTGGACGCGGAGAGCGTCGCGTGGCTGGAGCAGGCGCTCAAGGAGTACAAGGGCACCATCGTCTGCATCACCCACGACCGGTACTTCCTGGACAACGCGGCCGAATGGATTCTGGAGCTGGACCGCGGCGAGGGCGTGCCCTGGAAGGGCAACTACTCCAGCTGGCTGGAGCAGAAGCAGAAGCGCCTGGAGCTGGAGGAGAAGTCGGAGAGCCACCGCCAGAAGACGCTCAAGCGCGAACTGGAGTGGGTGCGCGCCTCCCCCAAGGCCCGTCAGGCCAAGAGCAAGGCGCGTATCGCGGCCTACGAGGAGCTGCTCAACCAGTCGCAGGACAAGCGCGACGCGACGGGCGAGGTCATCATTCCGCCCGGGCCGCCGCTGGGCGGGCTCGTCATCGAAGCCAAGGGGCTGCGCAAGGCCTACGGCGACCGGCTGCTCATTGACGACCTGAGCTTCAAGCTGCCGCCGGGTGGCATCGTGGGCGTCATCGGTCCCAATGGCGCGGGCAAGACGACGCTGTTCCGGATGATGACGGGCGTGGAGTCACCGGACGCGGGCGAGCTGCGCATCGGCGAGACGGTGAAGCTGGCCTACGTGGACCAGAGCCGCGACGCGCTGGACGGCGAGAACTCCGTGTTCCAGGAGGTGAGCGGCGGGCTGGACCACCTGGACCTGGGCAAGGCGGGGCAGGTGCCCAGCCGCGCGTACCTGGCGGGCTTCGCCTTCAAGGGCCAGGACCAGCAGAAGCGGGTGAAGGACCTGTCCGGCGGTGAGCGCAACCGCGCGCACCTGGCGAAGATGCTCAAGAGCGGCGGCAACCTGCTGCTGCTCGACGAGCCCACCAACGACCTGGACGTGGAGACGCTGCGCAGCCTGGAGGACGCGCTGCTGAGCTTCGCGGGCTGCGCGGTGGTCATCAGCCACGACCGCTGGTTCCTGGACCGCATCGCCACGCACATCCTCGCGTTCGAGGGCGACAGCAAGGCGTTCTTCTTCGAGGGCAACTTCGAGGACTACGAGGCGGACAAGAAGAAGCGCCTGGGCCCCGAGGCCCTGGCGCCGCACCGCATCCGCTACCGCCCGATTACGAAGAGCTGAGCCGCTGCATGCCTGGAGCCACCGTACCGTGAGGTGCGGTGGCTCCACGGTCCCTCAGCAGATGTCGAGGCAGTCCACCGTGTAGAACGGCGTCACGTCCTCGGTGTTGTAGCAATCCGGGTTCGCGCAGGAGCAGTGCAGCGTCATCACGTACTCCGTGAGCGCCTCGTCGTTGTAATACGTGTACGTACAGGCCAGATTGAATGACTCGGCCTCGGCGACGGGCGTGTAGCCCAGGCCGCCGACGACAATCCCTGCGGGAACCGCCAGCACCGCGACCGCCATGAGCAGCTTCTTCATGTCTCTCTCCTGTGTCAGGGCCGGTACTCCCAGTGCCAGGGCTCGGACGGGACGGTGCGCACGAAGCCGTAGTTCTTCGCGTTGTTGGCCATCCACCGGTACGTCGAGGTGCCCGTGCCGCCCGTGTTGATGTCCACCGCGATGCCGCCCTGGTGGTTGGAGTAGCCCGGAGGCGCGGCCAGGTTGCCCGTGCCGTTCTTGTACGCGCGGTACAGCGCCTCCTGCTCCGACATGCTGCGGAAGCCGCTGTTCACCTTCAGGGTGATGCCCTGCGCCCGCGCCGCCGCGTGCATGCGGTTGAACGCCGCCGCCGCGTCCGAGCGCATCTCCTTGCCGTTGGGGACGGCCGAGAGCGAAATCTGCCGCGGCTGCCCGTTCACATAGCCCGTGACGACCCGGCCACCGCCACCGCCCGGGTTGGTGACGGGGCCCTGCACGTTGATGCCCAGCTTGTCCCACGTCTTGGGCCCGACGATGCCGTCCGCCACCAGCCCGCGGGACTGCTGGAAGGCCTTCACCGCCGCCTGTGTCTTCGGACCGAACACGCCGTCCGCCGTGCCTGACTTGAAGCCCAGCACGTTGAGCCGCTGCTGGAGCGCACGCACCGGCTCGCCCCGCGCGCCATTGCGCAGCGTGGGACCCGAGCCGCCCGCTCCGCCCGCCGAGTTGAGCGCGCTCCACGTCTTGGGACCGACGACGCCGTCCACCTGGAGCCCGCGCGCCCGCTGGAAGGCCTGCACCGCCGCCTGTGTCTTGGGGCCGAACACGCCGTCCGCGGCGCCCGGATTGAAGCCCGCCGCCTTGAGCTTGTTCTGGAGCTGCGTCACGGCCGCGCCGCGCGCGCCACTGCGCAGCGTGGGCGAGGCAGAACGGGACGCGCTGCTGGACGCAGCAGCGGAGGTGCGGGCAATGGCTACCATGGGGGGCTCTTCCCTGAGAAGAAGAATGGAGTTGGACCCATTTTCCAAACCGCTCAAAGAAAGTTGCCTGGGATTCCGTCAAATCCGCGTGTCAATCCATGCGCGCGCTCAGGGTTGAGCTGCATTTCATGGCGCGACGGAAACGTTGCGCCAAGGTGACCGCGGGCAGACGGGACTCGTGGCATTCATTACCGCGAAAATCTTCCGCCTTGGACGTCTGGTTTGCCATTAGTCGACACGGGGTGTGATGGAGTCCCACGTTGGGTGTCCAGGTCGCACCCTTGGTGTGGAGCCCCACGGGCAAACCCCAGGTCTCCAACTCGGCGGCCGATCAGGCTCCGGGGAAACGCCGGTGAGGGCCGTTTCATAGAGAAAATCTCAGGTTCCTGAAGGAACAACCTTGGGAAGTGCCCCGCCGGCAGGCTGTTCTAGTGCGGTCGGGACAATAAGTGGCCGACGAAGCTTGCATTCGTCCCGCGCTGCTGAATGTTGTCCCCAAGGTTTTTTCTAGGGAGAGAGAGCGTCATGAAGGGAAGCTTCGCCAAGCGCATCACACTGTTCGTACTGACCAACCTCGCGGTGGTCGCGATGCTGGCGATCGTCGGGCAGCTCATCGGGGTGGAGAACCTGCTCGCCCGCCGCGGGGTGGGGCTGAACCTGCCGGGCCTGCTCATCATGGCGGCGGTGATGGGCTTCGGCGGCGCCATCTTCTCGCTGCTCATCTCCAAGTGGATGGCGAAGTGGAGCACGGGGGCGAAGGTCATCACGTCGCCGCGCTCGGAGGATGAGCGCTGGCTGGTGGAGACGGTGCACCGGCTGGCCCGCGACGCGGGCATCGGCATGCCCGAGGTGGCCATCTACGACAGCCCGGACATGAACGCCTTCGCCACGGGAGCCAAGCGCAACAGCGCCCTGGTCGCGGTGTCCACCGGCCTGCTCCATGGCATGAAGCGGGACGAGGTGGAGGCCGTGCTCGGCCACGAGGTGGCCCACGTGGCCAACGGTGACATGGTGACGCTCACGCTGCTGCAGGGCGTGCTCAACACCTTCGTCATCTTCCTCAGCCGCGTGGTGGGCTTCTTCGTGGACCGCTTCCTCAGCCGCTCCGAGGATGGCGAGGAGAGCGGCGGCTCGGGGCCGGCCTACTTCCTCACCAGCATCGTGCTCCAAATCGTGTTCGGTATCGGCGCCAGCATGATTGTCGCCTGGTACAGCCGCCGGCGTGAGTTCCGCGCGGATGACGGCGGCGCGCAGCTGGTGGACCCTGGCGCCATGGCGCGGGCGCTGAACCGGCTGCGCATGCAGCAGGGCGAGCCGGCCATGCTGCCGTCCAACATGCAGGCGTTCGGCATCCGGGGCGGCGGGATGATGGCGCTCTTCTCCAGCCACCCGCCGCTGGAGCTGCGCATCCAGCGCCTGATGGACGGCAGCTGGAAGCGCTGACGCGAGCGCGGCGGTGACACCGGCGCATGTCACGAATGGGTGACATGCGCCGGGCCGTTCTGTGACACCGCGAAGCGGGCCGTGACGGTGAGGCAACAACCCGGGCCCGCGCGTTGCGGCGGTGCATTCCGTCCTGTAACGGGAGCGCAAACTCGAGCCCTGGCGCGCTTTCGCGCACTGCTGGCAGTTCCGTGCCGTCATGACCCCCACTGCTTCGTTCCGCGCTGCTCTCCAGGTCTTGTTGTCCGGCTCCATGCTGCTCCTGGCGCCCCTTGCCCACGCGCGGCAGGACGAAGCCGCGGCCCCGTCCGCCACCGAGCCGCCCCCCGCTTCCACGCCGACGCCGGTCCCCGAGGCCGCGCTGCCCGAGCCGGAGGCGAAGCCCGAGGCTGAGAAGAAGGCGCAGGCCTGGTACGAGCGCATCCGCATCCGGGGCTACACGCAGGTCCGCTACAACCGGCTGCCCAGCTTCCGGGTGAATGACGCCCTGGTGAACGACCAGGGCGACCGGTTCCTCGGCAAGAACACCGGCTTTGGCATCCGGCGCGCGCGCCTGGTGCTGTTCGGTGACGTCCACGACCGCGTGTCCATCTACCTCCAGCCGGACTTCGCGTCGGTCATCGGAGACCAGTACAACGTCACCCTCATGCGGGACTGGTACGCGGACATCTTCCTGGACGCGAAGAAGGAGTTCCGGCTGCGCGTGGGCCAGTCCAAGGTGCCCTTCGGCTTCGAGAACCTCCAGTCCAGCCAGAACCGCCTCGCGCTGGACCGCAATGACGGCATCAACAGCGCGCTCAAGGACGAGCGCGACCTGGGCGTCTTCTTCTACTGGGCGCCCACCGAAATCCGGAGGCGCTTCAAGTTCCTCGTCGACAACAACCTGAAGGGCTCGGGCGACTACGGCGTGGTCGGCTTCGGCGTCTTCAACGGCCAGACGGCCAACCGCGCCGAGCGCAATGACACGCCGCACGGGGTCGTCCGCGTCACCTGGCCCTTCCTGTTCGGCGCGCAGTACGTGGAGGCGGGCGTGGGTGGCTACTACGGCCGCTTCGACCTCAATGCCTCGCCGCGTGACGGCGTGCCCTACGCGCTCGCCCGGGGCTCCGACATGGTGGACGCGCGCGGCATCGTCAGCCTGGTCATCTACCCGCAGCCGCTGGGCTTCCAGGCCGAGTTCAACCTGGGCCGCGGCCCCTCGGTGGGCGAGGGGCCCGTCGATGGCCTGCTCATCGACAGCCGCCAGCTCCGGGGCGGCTATGCGCAGCTCATGTACAAGCTGGACGGCGTGCTGGGCGTGTCCCTCATCCCCTACATCCGGGGCACCCTCTATGACGGCGGCAAGAAGTTCGAGACGAACGCGCCGCTCTATGACGTGCGGGAGCTGGAGCTGGGCGCCGAGTGGCAAATCAACAAGGCCCTGGAGCTGACGGGCACCTACCTCATCTCCGACCGCACCTCGTCCCGCTTCCCGTATCTCCAGCAGCAGGGACACGTGACGCGCGTTCAGCTCCAGTTCAATTATTGAGCAACTCAGGATGCCGCCGCGGGGTGTCAGTCATAACCCCTCGGCTGGTGCGTTGCGTCAGGGTTTGTTCAGAAATACTGGACTTGAACGCTGAGGCTGTTGTTTCGCGGCTTGCGCAACTTTCGGACATTGATCCGGAAAATCATGGAGGCGTCTGACTTACTTCGCCCCCCATGGAGCCGTCGATGACTGGTAGCAACTCCTATCGAATCCGTCAGGGAGATACGCTCAGCGCCATTGCCCGGCGCAACAACACCAGCGTGGATGCGCTGGCGCGAGCCAACAACATCCAGAACCCGGACCGCATCCAGGCGGGCAGGACGCTCGTCATCCCGGGCGCCAACGACGGCTTCGAGGCCAACGCGCCTCGCCCGATGCCGCGCCCGGCCAACCTCCCGACGGGGACGTCACAGAACGGTGACAGCTTTGAGCCTGGCTCCGCGCAGGGCACCGTGGCGCAGGGCGTCACGCCGGCGGGCACGGCGGGGGTGTCTGGTACCCAGAATGGCTATCGCAACATCGACCTGACGGCCTTCCGCCAGGGCGGGTCCAACTCCGAGTCCGCCATTGTCGTTGGCACCTCGGAAGGCAACCGCACGCCGAACGGTGGCTTCACGGCGAGCTACGGGGGCCACACCGACCCGGGCAATGCCAAGCACAACCGCGGCTCGTTCTCCTATCAGGGTGGCGGCGCGAACTCGCCGTCGCACGCGGACGAAATCTGGAACCGTGAGCTGGGCCGCGTCACGCCGCAGTACCAGCGCGCCGCCGAGCGCGCGGGCCTGGACCCGAACAACGCGCTGCTGGCCTCCACCTTCTACGATTTGCACACGCAGTCG
Source organism: Myxococcus sp. AM010 (assembly GCF_013372585.1). Lineage (NCBI taxonomy): Bacteria > Pseudomonadati > Myxococcota > Myxococcia > Myxococcales > Myxococcaceae > Myxococcus > Myxococcus sp. AM010. The sequence continues at coordinate 6,222 of NZ_JABXEO010000079.1, read as the reverse complement.
CCTCGCGCGGCGCAGAACTTCCTCAACCGCGAGCTGCCCAGGCTGGCGCAGGACCCGCGGGGCGTGACGCCCGAGGCGCTGGTCGACGCGCGCGTGAATGCATTCCGCACGGACAACGGGCAGATCAGCGCCTCCGGCTTCAACCACGACGAGCAGCGCCTGCGCGCCGACCAGACGCGGCGTGAGACGGCGCTGGTCCGGGCCCTGGACGCGCGCGGCTACCGCGACGGCGGTGGCGCTGTCGAGAACGTACCCATTCCGCGCCCGCGCCCGGAGAACCTCACGGCCGGCGCCACCGAGCTGCCCGCCGAGGTCCCCATCCCGCGCCCGCGCCCGGAGCACCTCCAGGCCTCCAACACCACCGAGGGCGCGACGCCCACCGACCTGAACGACACGGCCGAAATCGCGCCCGCGGCGGACCGCCCGGCGGTGCAGACGGCCACGCCGTGGGTCAGCCAGTACAACGCGGCGAGGGTGGAGCGCGCCGGTGACAAGGCCTGCTTCCGCGCCGCGGTGGTGATGGCCGCGGGCGCCGGGGCCACCGTCACGGGGCCGGACAACCGCATCCAGGTGGCCACGGGCGATGACCCGAACGGCGGCGTCACGGTGGACGCCGCGGCGGCGCGCCGGGGCCGTGAGTACATCGATGGCCAGCTCGACGCGGGCAAGCCCGTCGTCGTGGGCGTGGACCACCGCTCTGGCCGGAACTCGGACAACGTGGACGGCATCACCGACCACTTCGTGGTGATTACGGGCCGCGGCACGGACGAGCAGGGCCGCACGTACTACACGTTCCACGACCCGGCGACGAACCACGAGCAGCGCGGCGCGGACTCCAACCCGAACAACCGCTTCTACGTGGACCAGGACACCGGCAACCTCTACCGGGAGGGCCCCACCACGGGCAACGTCGTCCAGCGGCACTTCGAAGTGTCGATGGTCCGGCCGAACGCCTAGTCGTTCCGCCAGGTGACGGGCGGGGAGCGGGGAGGCCCTGATTCCAGGCGCAGCCGGGGCGGGAAGGAGTGACTCCCCGCCTCTGCGCGTTCAGCCAGGAACTGGGCGCGGGCGCGCGGCGCGTTATGGTCGCCCGTGCCCCGAGGAGCCATGAACTTCGTCTTCATCTCCCCCCACTTCCCTCCGCATTACTTCCACTTCATCTCCGCGCTGCGGGAGCGGGGCGTCACGGTCCTGGGCATCGGTGACGCGTCCTACGAGTCGCTCCGCCCCGAGCTGAAGGAGTCCCTGCGCGAGTACTTCTTCGTCCCCAGCCTCATGGACGAGGAGGCGCTCACCCGCGCGGCGGGCTACCTCACGTGGCGGCACGGCCGCATCCACCGCATCGACTCGCTCAACGAGTCCTGGCTGGAGGTGGAGGCGCGCCTGCGGGGGGACTTCAACGTGCCGGGCCTGCAGCCCGCGGACATCCACCGGCTGCGCTCCAAGTCCGGCATGGCGGAGGTGTTCCACGAAGCGGGCGTGCCGCACCCGGACCTCATCCGCGTCCGGGACGCCGCGCAGGTGAAGGCGTTCGCCGCGCGCGTGGGCTACCCGCTGGTGCTCAAGCCGGACGTGGGCGTGGGCGCCGCCAACACCTTCAAGGTGGCCAGCGACGCGGAGGTGGACGCGGCCCTGTCCCATCCGCTGCCCACCACCTACGTGGCGCAGCCCTTCGTGCGCGGCACCATCGTCACCTACGACGGCATCGTGGACCGGCACGGCGTCATCGTCTTCAGCCTCAGTCACGAGTACAGCGACGGCGGCATGGAGACGGTGATGGAGCAGCGCGACATCTCCTTCTGGAGCCACAAGGAGATTCCCCCCGCGCTGGACGTGCTGGGCCGGCAGGTGGTGGCCGCCTTCGGGCTGCGCGAGCGCTGGTTCCACCTGGAGTTCTTCCGGCTGCAGGATGGCCGCTTCATGGTGCTGGAGGCCAACCTGCGGCCGCCCGGCGGCTTCATGGTGGACATGATGAACTACACGTGTGACATCGACGTGTACCGGCTCTGGGCGCGGGTGGTGACGGGCGACCCGGTGGCGGACTTTCGCTTCACGCCGCGCTACCACGTCTGTCACAGCGCGCGCCGCAAGTCCCGCCGCTACCGGCACCCGCACGCGGACGTGGAGGCGAAGCTGGGCAGCTCGCTCATCCTCCACCGCGAGCTGCCGAGCATCTACCACAGCCTCCTGGGCGAGGAGATGTACCTCACCCGCCACGCGGACATGGACGCCCTGCGGGACACGGTGCGCTTCATCCAGGACAAGGCCTGACGCGCGCGCTCAGCGCTCCGTCCAGGTGAGCTGGTAGGTGGTGCTGTCCGCGTCCTCGCGCAGGCGCGTCACGCGGGGGGACTCGGCGCCGCCCACGCGCAGCAGGGCTTCGAAGAGCGCCTCCGCGTAGCCGGGCGCGTTCAGCCGCGAGTTCATCCGCATGGCGTAGGTGGTGGGGCCCTGCTCCGTGAGCTCCACCTCCGTGTAGTTGTCGGTGGCGCGCAGCGTCTGCGGCAGGCGCTGCACCAGTCGGCGGGGGCCCAGGAGCCGCATGACGCCATACACCGCGCGGCCCACGACGGTGCGCCCGTAGCCCTGCACGTGGCGCTCGGCGAGCTGGCGGAAGGCGTCCTCCCGGGGCAGGCCCGGAAACGTCTCTTCGACGATGACGTCCAGGCACTTCTCCCACAGGAGCACCGGGTAGCCCGGCAGCAGCGGCCGGTCCAGGTCGATGCCGGCCTGCCGCAGCCGGTGCTTGAGGCGGGGCGACACGCCGCCGCGCAGCCCGTGCTCGAGCAGGCCCTCCACCACCTGGACGTAGACGAGCCGCTGCTCCAGGGGAACCGCCCCGCGGTGCTTCATGTGCGGCGCCTCACCCCAGCAGCCAGCGCATGGCGGAGGGCAGCCGCCGCTGCCAGTCCCGCTCGTGGTGCCCGCCGTGTGGATCCAACACCAGCGCCAGCTCGTGGTCCGCGTAGCCCAGGTGCTTGAGGTGCTCGTAGAAGGCGCGCGTGGATTCGCCGTAGTAGACGGGCACGCCGCTGGCGTCCGTGTACTCGTGGGCGCCCGCGTCCAGGTAGATGCGCGTCCAGCGGCGGCTGTGCGCCGTCCATGCGCCGAAGAGCTGGTTGGCGCCCCACGTCACGGTGGGAGACAGGGCGCCAATCCGGCCGAACACCTCCGGATGGCGGCACCCGAGGTAGAGCGAAATCAGGCCGCCCAGCGACGAGCCCATGGCGCCCGTCCACCGCGGCTCCGGCCGGGTGCGGTAGGTGCGGTCCACCAGCGGCTTGAGGTGCTCCACCAGGAAGCGGGAGTAGGCCTCGCCGCGCGCGTGAATCGGGCTGCGCGGTTCATTCCACGGCGAATAGTCGTGCACGCGCCCCTCGCCCGAATCCACGGCGACGATGAGCCACGGCTCCAGGCTTCCCTCGCCCACGCCGTGCTCCAACGCGACGTTGGCGCACCAGGTCTCGAAGAGGGCGGATTCGGGGTGGGCGAACACGTTCTGCCCGTCGTGCATGTACAGCACGGGGAACCGATGGCCTGGCATCGCATCGTATGCGTGGGGGGTATAGACGCGCACGGTGCGCGCGAAGCCCTCCTGGGGGGAGGGGAAGTCTCGGACGATGTGGACGTGGCCCATGGGAACCGGGAGCCAGCATACCTGGAGGCGGTGACAGGGCGGAAAGCGCTGGCCTCGGGGATGCACAGGCGGCGGGCGGAGCGCGGGGTGCTCCCAATCCACTCGAAAAGCAGTTTAATCTGGAGTTCCCTCATGGAGCTGGAACACCCGCATCTGGCAGTCCTCCTGCTCACCACCGAGAGCGACGTGCGCGAGGCGCGCGAGGCCTTGGATGGCAGCGAGGAGTCACGCCTTCGTTACGTCGCCGCCCAGAGCCGCGCGGAGGCCGCGTACTTCCTGGCGTGGGACCTGCTGGAGGTCGACCCGCGCATGGGCCGGGCCTGACGCGCGCGTCCCGCCTTTGGACGGCGCGTCCGCGTGCCGGACGGCCCGCGCGCAGGGCGCTGCTGTAGGGAATCGTGGTCCCGGATGTGCACAAGGCGCGGCGCGTGCGTCGGGTGCTCTGGGTGGGATGGTGTTTGGGGTGGTGGCTGGCGGGCGCGCTGCCCGTGCATGCCGCGCCGTATGAAGTGGAGCCCGAGTCCGTGGGCGCGCAGGACCTGCTCGCGCTCGTGGAAGAGGGCGCCATCTCCGCCGAGACGCTCTCCGCGCTGCTGGCCCTGCGGCGGACGGGCGTGGACCTGGGGCTGGCGTCGCGTGCCTCGCTCTACGGCTTGCCGGGGCTGACGTACTCGGACGTGGATGTGCTGCTGCGCTCTCGGGGAGGAGACAGCGCCGCGGGTGGCGCGTTGACGGAGGCTGCGTCGCGGCGGCTCGCGCCGTTCCTGGACGTGCGGACGCCGGGGCGGCTGTCGGGCGACGCGCGGTTGATGATGGCCTTCGCGGCGTCGGATGGACTGCCGCCACCGCTGGCGTTGCAGGTCCGCGCGGGAGGGTTCGCGGGGCTTCGGGTGGGGCTGCTGACGTCGCTGGCCCGGCGGACGTTGGAGCCTCCGCGGCGGGAGGCGCGGCGGCGTGCCTTCGTGGTGGAGGCGCCCGGGACTTCCGTCATGCTGCCCAAGCTGTACGTGCAGTGGACGGGAGCGCGCGCGTCGCTGCTGGCCGGGACGTACCGGCTGGGCTTCGGACAGCGGCTCACGCTGGACACCACGGCGCTGCCGTCGCCTGACGGCTTCCTGCCTGACGACAACCTGCGTCCTCCGGCGGGCTTGGAGCGCGCGTGTCTGGTGGGCGGGGCGGGTTGCGAGCCCGAGCAACGCCTGTCGGACGTCACCCCGGACTTCCGCTGGGACGAGGGCTTCCGGGGCATCGCGGGCACGGTGCGAGGCCCGCTGGGGACGGGGGCCGCGCTTTCGCTCACCGGCTTCGGCTCGTATCAGTCCCGTGCGCTGGCGCGGCATGCGGTGTTGGACCGCGCGCTGTGTCCGTCGTCTGTCCGTGGGGTGTGCAAGGCCCCTGACGTCTGGGTGCGGGTGGCGGAGGGCCGGTGGGAGAAGCTCACGGCGCGGACGCTGCCGGGGATGTTCCAGGAGCTGGCGGGCGGTGGCAACGCGACGCTGGCGCTGTCGTCGCGGAGCCATGTCGGGCTCACCGGTTGGATGGCTCGGCCCGCGTGGGGGCAGGAAGGGGCGCAGCTCGACTTCCAGCCCACCGCCCGCTATCCGGCGGGCGGTGCCTTTGGCGCCTTCGGGCTCGACGCCGCGTGGGGGCGTGGCGCGCTGGACGTCTTCTTCGAAGGCACTCGCAGCTTCGATGCCGCGCCGGGGGGGGGCGGGGATTTCGGTGCGGTGCAGCGCACCGTGCTGTCAGGGGCGTCGCGCGAGCTGGAGCTGTCGCTGCGCTACTACGGGCGCGGCTTCGCCAACCCCTACAGCGGCGCGCCGTCAGGCCCGGATGCGCTGGAAGGCCTGCGCGTCCGCAATGAGCTGGGCGCCCGGCTGCGCTACCTCCACCGTGACGAAGGCGCGTGGCGGCTGCGGGGGCAGGTGGACGCCTGGACGCTGCCCGCGGATGGGGCGGCGGCTGGGAGCGCGGGCACGTTGCACGCCCGCGCCTCGGTGCGCGGGGATCTTCAGGTGCGGCCCTGGCTGCGGCCCTCGCTGCAGGTGGAGCTGCGCGACAATGGCGTGGGCGGAATGGGGGCGTGCGCGGATGGCTCGCTCTCCGAGCAAGAGGTGGCGGACCTGTGCGCCAGCGCGCGGTACGGCGTCACCGCCCGGGTGCGCTCCGACGTCGCGAAGGGGCTGACGGTTTCGCTCCAGTACGGACATGCGCGCGTACAGGCGCCCGAGACGAAGGGACTCCGTTACGACGCGCAGGCCGTGCTGGATGTCCGTGCCCAGCCGCTCGCGTCGCTGAAGTTGCATGGGCGGTTGGTGTGGAAGGACCAGGACCTCTCCGAGCGCAGCCGGCTCCAGCAGGAGCTGCGGACCGCGCTGGACGTCGCGTGGAGGGTGTCGAGCGCCGTGTCCGCCCGGGGCCGGTACGCGTGGGTGCTCGACTTGAAGGACGCGCGCGTGGCGCGTGTGCCGCCCGACCCGCCGCGCCACCTCTTCCACCTGGAGTTGGAGACGCGCTTTTGACGAAGTTGAACGTGAAGGGGCAGGGCATGAAGGGCTGGGGCACTGTCTCTTATACACAGCTGA